>JAIELO010000164.1 GCA_019752915.1 Burkholderiaceae bacterium | reverse complement strand
AAGCGGGGCTGAATACCGCCACGAACACGCATGTGCAGACGCCCGCACCAGCACTACTGACATTGCAAGTTGTCGCTGACAGGACATCGATGTCGCGTCACCTGATTCTCGTGCTGGCCGCGCGCGGCGAATTCCCGGCCCCCACAAAGTTCAGCATCGGCGCCGGCACGGCAAACGTCTGGCGCGAAGCCGACGTGCACGACTGGATCAGCCAGCAAACAAAACAGGTGGCCGCATGAGCAACTCACTGACCTTGCTCCCACCGCCAACTGTCATCGCAGGCGCCGATCAACCGATCATCGTCAATGAATTGGTCATGGACGATGGCAGCGTGTTCGGCCATTACAACCTGGTGCACATTCGCGTTTCGTACACAAACCGCAAGCGCTTCAGCCTCCCCGCCCTGGCCGAACTGGCCGAGAGCATCAAGGACATCGGCGTAGCGCAACCCATCCTGATTCGCCCTGTCACGCCCACAGCCGATGCACCGCAGCGTTATGAAATCGTCGCCGGCGAACGCCGCTTCCGCGCCGCGATCATGGCCGACAAAATCCGCATTCCAGCCATCTGTCGCCCGCTGACCGACGCTGAGGCAGCCAAGATTCAGATCCTGGAAAACCTGCAGCGGGAAGACCCGCACCCACTGGAAGAAGCGGAAGGCTTCCAGAACCTGATGCTGGCGCACGGCTATACCGTCGAACGCATCATGGAAGACCTCAAGCACAGCCGCACCTATATCTACAACCGCCTGAAGCTGTGCGCGCTGTGCACGTCGGCGCGCGACCTCTTCTACGACAACAAACTGACGACGGAAGTGGCGCAGCTGATTGCCCGCATTCCAACACCAGAGCTTCAAACGCAGGCAGCGGTCAGCATCACCACGCCCGACTACCAGGGCGACGTGATGTCCTTCCGCGCGGCTAGGGAACACATCCGCCGCAACTTCACGCTGGACCTGGGTAAAGCGACGTTCTCGATCAAAGATGCCAGCCTGGTGGCGGATGCCGGCCCATGTACGACATGCCCCAAGCGCAGCGGCAATCTGCCCGACTTTGACACCGAAAAGGCAAGTGCGGACGTCTGCACCGACCCTACTTGCTTTGCCGAAAAGCGCGCGGTCCACGTGGCCCGGGACCGCAAGGCAGCCGAGTCGCAGGGCGTGCCGATCATTACCGGCGAAGCGGCGAAGAAGATCATGCCGAACACCTGGTCAGACTTCCGAGGCGGCTACATCGACCTGGACAAGCAAGTGCTACGGGTGGACGGCAAAACCACCTCGTACCGCAAGCTGCTGGGCGCGCAGTTGCCCCAGGTCGCGCTGCTGGAAAATCCCCACGGCGCCGGCATGATCACCATCGCGAAAGTTGACGACATCGAAGCGGCACTGGTTGCGGCCGGCAAGCCCGTACCGGAGACGGACCGCACCCGGAGCATGGCCCAGCGTGAGCGCGAAAAAGAACAGCAGGCAAAGGCAGCCATCGAGCGTGAATACCGCAAGCGCTTGTTCTCCGCCGTGCGCGCGGCCGCCACGCCAGAACTCACACCGGAAGAAGTACGGACCGCAGCGCACGCGCTGCTGCGCGACTGCCACAACGACACGCTGCCGTTTATTGGCCTGATCTATGGCTGGGAACCGGATGCGCTCCAGAGTGGCCACGTGAACGGCAAGTGGACCGACGCCAGCACCAAGATGCGCCACCTGGTCGACCAGCTCGACATCGAGCAGGCCGCCGTGCTGATCCGCGATCTCATGTGGGCGAAAGACCTGGTGGTCAACACCTATACCGGCAACGACAAGCCGGAGCGCTTGCTGGCGATCGCGGCCCAGTTCAACGTGGACGCGAAGAAGATCCGCAGCGACGTCAAGCGTGATGCCGATGCGAAGGCCGCTGCGAAAAAGAAGCCGGCGCAGAAAAAGGCGGCGACCAAGCCTGCGCAAAAGTCGCTGCTTCCTGATGCTGCGCTGGCGGCGCCGGATGCTGCCATACATTCGCTGCCAGCGATTACCGACGACACGGATATGTTCAACCTAGTGGCGGCGCATACTGGCCGACTGGCCGAGTTGGGCGAGCTGGTGCTCAACCAGGCACCACACCGCCTCACGGAATTCGAAGTGGCAGCATGCGCGCATGGATTCACGTATGGCGTGGGCGGCTGGACCGCACCAGGGCAACAAGAAACCAGCTACGCAGAGGCTGCGCCGCCTACAGAGACGCCTGCTGCACCACTCAAGCGCGACACGCTGCAAGTGAAAGGCAAGCGCGCCACAGCGCCGACCGCCGCACCGGGTAGCGGCCCTGTCATCCAGGTTAAGAAAAACCGCGCGGACTGGCCATTCCCGGGCCGCCAGCCCATCGACAAAGCTGGTGACGCATGAAGCACGTGACAATCGCCACCGGCGGCCGCGCCACGCGCCAAGCCGTCTATGGTCATCTGGCATATGCCTACCAAGATTCGGGGTTGCTGGGCAGCCTTATGTGCGGCAGCCTTGATGCGCCGGCCTTTATTCCAGCCGGCTACACCTCCGCAGGCACGCAGCTCCAGCATCGCCAGTGCGTCGCAATCGCCACATCAAATCGCGAAGACGTCGTAAGACATGTAAAGGTGCAGACATGAGCTATCTATCCAGCAGCGAACTGGCCGACCTGGTGGGCTGCAAACCCAACCAGAAGGCCAGAATGATCACCTGGTTGGCCAGTAACCGCTGGCGCCATGAGGTTGACCTGAAAGGCATGCCGAAAGTGGCACGCGCGTATCACGATAAAAAGATGGGCATCAACGATGAAAAAGAAACCAGCAAGCTCGCAGAGCAGCCAAACCTCGACGCCTTCTCGCAAAGAGCGAACCGGAATCGACCGGCTGTACAAATACACCGGCGCACGTAAGGTTTCGTTCTACTACCAGTACGCGGATGGAACCAGCGAAACGCTGGCCAGCGCGCAGCTGGGCGACCGCAAGGCAATCGCTGCAGCGGAGTTGACCGCGAAGCGCCGCGCGATCGACATCATCGAAGGCAAGATGATCGTCGGTTCCGTGGCCGACATGGTAGACCGATTTATCCGCGAGACGGCGCCGGTTCACTTCCTGGACCAATCGAAAGACGGCATCGCCGTCCGGGCCAGCAGCGCGGCGAACCTTACCAGGTTCTTCGGGAAG
>JAIELO010000326.1 GCA_019752915.1 Burkholderiaceae bacterium | reverse complement strand
AACAGCGGCGGCAGCAAAGTCTCGAAAGCTGGCAGCAGGCTGTCGTAGGCCGCTGCAATCAGACTGTCGAGCGTAAAGTCGCGCTGTCCTTCCAGCACCCGCAGAGCATGGATGCCGCGCGCGTTTTCGCCCTGCAACGACATATACGGCGGATAGTCGGCTGCCTTGGGACTGGCCGCGCCAGCGGCCGTGTACGGCCAGTTATTGGTATTCTGGATCCAGCCATTGCGCGGGTTAAACAGCGTAATGGTCTCGCTGACGCGGTGCAGACCTTTCCATTCAGTAGCGGGATTACTGCCATCGACCGGATGCTTCCAGTCGAATCGCGGATCGCGGCGCGGGATGAAATTGCCGTGGAAGTAAGCGATATTGCCATCCGCATCGGCATACACGGTGTTATTCGACGAGTTGCTGCGCAATGCCATGGCGCGGTAGAACTGCCGGTAATTGCGCGCCTTGGTGCGGCTATAGGACTGCGTCAACGCCTGTCGGGGCTGATTCATCATGCGCACCGCCACCCATTTGCCATCGTGCGCCCGCACGATCGGGCCGTGATGGCTGTAGTACACGGTCACCACTTTGCTGGCCATGCCGCTCGCCGTGCGGTACGGCAGGCGGATCTCGACCGCCTTCAGCGGCCGTTCGCTCTGACCGTAGCGGTAATAGAACTTGCCGTTCTTTTCCGTAATGGTTTCCAGATATTCGTCGATGGCATCGCCGCCACCGGAGGTGTGCATCCAGCCCAGCCGGTCATTAAAGCCCTGATAGACGAAAAACTGTCCCCATGTGACAGCACCATAGGCATTCAAACCCTGTTCGCTGACAACATGCACTTCCGGCCGGAAGTAGAACGACGTGTGGGGATTAATCAGTAGCAGCGGGTGGCCGTTGCGCGTCAGCTGCGGCGCAATCGCGAAGCCGTTGGAGCCACCCGGTTCGCGCTCGGCGGGCAGATCCAGCGCCGCCAGACGGACATTGCCCGTGCCAGCCATGCCGGACATGCCACCTGATGCCAGCGTCGGGCGGGCGCCATCGCGGTACAGCGCTTCGAGCTGCTTCAGATCGACCGTCTCGATGTCGCCACCGATACTGCCTTCGCTGAAACTGAGCGCCATCCACGGCTCGAAATGGGTAATCAATGCCGGTTTCACTTCCGGATGGGTGGCCAGATAGTAGTTCAGACCATCGGCAAAGGCCACCATCAACTGCTTGAGCCACGCCGGACTGCGCCGGTATTCGGCTTTCAGCTGCTGCGGCGTTATAAACAGCTTCATGCGCAGGTCACGGTATAGCTCCGCCTCCCCTTCCACCTCGGCCAGCCGCCCCATGGCATTGATGTAATTACGCTCGATACGCTTGAAATCGTCCTCCGCCTGCGCATACATCAACCCGAACACGGCATCGGCATCGCTCTTGCCATATACATGGGGAATCCCCCAGCTATCGCGCAAGATCGTCACACGGCGCGCCGCTTCAGGCGGGGCCGCCAGCGTGCTGCCCATCGCGGCAGCGCACAACAAGGCAACAAGAGGTCGTAAAGTCAGCATGCAGGCGCTCCGGTAAGGATGGACATCGTAAAAGACAGTGGCGCGAGACTGCGCTGATCTAACTGGCTTGCAGCAGCTCCGACAGACGCTTCTGCAAGGCCGTGATTTCTTCGCGCAAGGCGGCATTTTTCTCGCGCAGCACAGCGTTTTCAGCCCGCAAGGCATCCGCTTCGGTGGCCGGGCGGCCATAACCGGAGCCACCATTGCCCTCGCTATCGCCGTCCTCGGCCACTTTCGGCTCTTTCGGCGGACGCGCCGCAGCGCGCAATTCGCGCACTTCCTTGGCCGCTTTCTGCAATTCCTTTTTGCCACCCGCCACTGCGGCCAGTTGCTCCGCTTCCGGCAAGGACGCCACCGTCGCAGCCGCATTGATCGAAATCGTCCCCGAGCGCACCGCCTCGACCAGCTCGGGCGTGGCCGTTTTCTGGATCTTTTCGATCTGACCGATGGTGGCACTACTCAGGCGTGCAGCACGGGCAATATCCTCGCGCGAGGTCAGCGGCATGGCCGCGACCCGGCTCTTCGGCGCATCGCCCTCTTGCGGTGCGATCGCCGCATCTTCGGCCGCCGCCTGCGCAATCAGTTCGGCCGCACGCGCCGCCATAATTTCTTTTTTGCGCAAGGCCAGTACCCCGCGCTGGTAATCGGAGATGCTGCGACGACCCAGATTGTTGTCGATCATCCACAGTTTCACATCTTCCAGCTGGGTAAAACTGGTGTTCTCGGTGACCTTGAACGGAATGCCGTGCTGCTGGCAGATCTGGTAACGGTTATGCCCGTCCACCAGCACGTCCTGCCACAGCACCAGCGCATCGCGGCAGCCTTCCTGCAGGATACTCTGCTCCAGCGCCGTGTATTCCGCTTCCGTCAGCGGCTCGATATAGCTGCGCAGCACTTCATTGATCTTGATTTGCATGGTCTAACTCCTTCCAGTACGCGCCGCAAGCCGCCCCGGCTTGCGCGCAACCCCGCATGCTACACCATCCCGCCAGCACCCCAAAGCCCCTACGCGAAGGTTGCAATTATAAAAACCTTAGCGCATCATCCCCCTTCCTCAATCAAGGTTTTGTTATGGTTAATTACTTCATCCACGTTTCATTCACCAAGCCTGCCGCCGACACCTTCGAGCGTCTGACCGAAGAACTGCGCAAGTTTCAAGTAGGTAGCGGCATCCAGTCGGAAGACGGCCGCGGCTACGCGCTGCCAACCGGTAGCTATGTGTACCACGGCAAGGAAGCCGTCAATGAAGTGCGCGACGGGATTTTCCGCATCGCCAGCGCCATCCAGCCGGACGGCGTTGCCGTACTGGTCTCGGAAGTGGCCACCGCTTCCTGGACGGGTCTGGAAGAACTGCCAGTGCTGCCTGACGACGCTGCCCAGTAAGCCAAGCGCAAGGCCGGAGATGGCGACTTTTGTTTACATTTCCGGATCTACTTGCAGGTAAAATGAGGCGAACGGCGCCGTTCCCGGCTCGCCTCATTGAGACTGCAAAATGCCCAGCCTTCGCGCTCTATCCCTGTTCGGTCTAGTCTACTGCTGTATCGGCACCAGCCTCGCAGCCCCCGCGCTACCTGCCGCAACGCCCGTTACCGGAGCACCCGCCGCCGGCCGG
>JAIELO010000272.1 GCA_019752915.1 Burkholderiaceae bacterium | reverse complement strand
CGAAGGCGGCCCGGAACAGCTTGCTGGAATCGCCGCGCAGCAGCGCGGCCGCCTGCGCATTCTGGTCTTCCAGCGACAGGGCGATCATTTTGCGGCTGACGCCCAGATAGTCATCCAGGGTCTTCTGGAATTCAGCGTAGACACGTTTTTCTTCTGGCTCGGAAATCAGCGCCTCATAGGCCGTCATCTGCTTGCGCAGCGTATCGATGCGGGTCGCCATGGATTTTTCCACCGTCGCCATTTCGGCATGGTCGGTCAGCACGATGTGGGTCGCTTCCGAAATCCGGTAACGCGCCAGCGACGCTTCAATCTGGCCTACCGTACGGATGGATGGCAGCCAGTTGTTGGCAATGTCCGTCGAGGCATTGTTCACGACACCGAGTTCGCGGATAGCAAACAGTCCTAGCAAGGTCGCTAGCAACATCACCGCCGCAAACGCCACGATCAACTTGCGGCCTATCTTCAAATTGGCATACCACTGCATGATGTCCCCTTGATTTATTTTCTACGTAGTAACACTATCATAGAGCGGGGCATCACCAAAGTCGATCATTCTATGCAAGTGGCGACTGCAACGTTGCGGCATTCAGCTGACGGCGCCAGAAAAACCACGATACCAGCGCATTCACCCAGTAGGCTGCGTACAGCAAGGCCGTCAGTTGCAGGCCGCGGCTCAGGTAGAGCGGCACGGAAATGGTGTTCACCAGTAGCCAGAACGGCCAGGTGTCGATGCGTCGCCCCATCAGCAGCAGCTGCGCCACGATGCTGAACGCCAGCACCGCCGAATCGACGAATGGCGCATAGGCATTGGTGTACGCCTGCAGCAACAGGCCATAGCCGGCCGTGGCCAGCAGGGCAATCACACTCATCCACAGCAAAGCAGGACGCTGCGCACGCCGGATCGGCAGCGGCTGACCGGCATTGCCGCGGCGCCAGCGCCACCAGCCCAGCAAACAGGTCACGATGAAGAACAGCTGCAAAGCCACATCGGCATACAGATTGACGTCATAAAACAACACCGCAAACAGGCTGCAACCGAGCACGCCCAGCCACCACGAATGCAGGCTATTACGCCCGGCCAGCACGATCGACAGTGTCATCACGGCATTGGCCGCAATTTCAAGAGCAGAAACCAAAGGACTTCTCCGTAGCAAAGTTGCAATGCGGGCAGCTGCCCTCGCGCCATAGTAAGCGCTTTCCGCAGGGGCTGGTAGCGACGTCTGGCCGGCTAGCGCAAACTGCCGTATGCTTGACATTCTGCCCGCTTCTGGCACATTGTCATCACAGCACAACGATTGGTTTCCCATGCAAGCCCGTAACGTCGGCACCACCATGGCACTGCTGTATGCGACCGCACTACCGGCGCAAGCAGCTCCCTGCCAGTTGAAAATCGCACTCGAGCAGTGGCCGCCCTACGTCTACAGCAAGCCCAATAGTGCTCCGACGGGACTGGATCTGGAACTGGCGCAAGCGATTTTCCGTGAGGCCGCCTGCATCCTGCAGTTACTTCCGGAACTACCCACCGCACGGCGCCAGCGCCAGTTCGAACAGGGTGCTCTGGATGTGCTGCTGGCCGCCTCGGACACCGCCGAGCGGCGCAAAATCGCCCGCTTCAGCATTCCCTACCGGACCGAGACCGTCGGCGTGTTCGTCCGCAGCGAACATCTGCCGCGCTATCAGCAATTACGCAGCCTCGATGGGCTGCTAGCCATGCAGGCTTCATTGCTGGCGCCCAAGGTGGGCTGGTATGGCTCGGCCTATGCGAAACTGCAGCCGCAGTTACTGGCGGCCGGCCATCTGAGTACCTTCCTCAATTTCCAGCAAGGCATCCGCATGCTGGAGGCAGGTCGCGCCGATCTGATTCTCGGCGATAGCGCCGCATTACGCTACGAAGCGCGCGAGCTGGGGCTAGCCATCAGCCCCCTGCCCGTGAGCGTGCTGCGCGCCCCCGTACATCTGATGCTCAACAAGAACACTACCACCGAGGCCGAGCTGGAACTGCTCAATGCCGCCATCATGCGGCTGGAAAAACAGGGCGTACTGGCCGAAATCCGCAACCGTTACGGCGAATTCTGACGCGCCCCCCGGCGTGTGCGCAGGCACCCGCACACGCACGCTCCCGGCCCTGATCAGGAAAACTGGCTGAAGTCTGGCTTGCGCTTCTGGAAGAAAGCCATGAACGCCTCCTTGGCTTCCGGTGCCAGCAGCATCGCGCCGAAGTGCACGTTTTCGGCAGCGATGGCGTCCGCCACCGGCCCTTTGCGGGCGGCCTTCATCAGCTGCTTGGTCACACGCAGCGAACTGGCCGGCAGTGCCACCAGTTTGGCCGCCTGCGCTTCGGCAAAGGCACGCAGTCCGGCGGCTGGCAGAATTTTCGAGACCAGTCCCATCTCCAGTGCTTCCTGCGCCAGAAACGCTTCGCCCAGCATCAGCTTTTCGGCAGCACGCGGATAACCGGCGATCTGCGTGAGCAGCAGGCTCGATGCAAATTCCGGGCACAGGCCCAGTTGCACGAACGGCATGGAGAACTTGGCATTGTCACCGGCATACACCAGATCGCAATGCATCAGCAACGTGGTACCGATGCCGACTGCCGCACCGGCCACTGCCGCCACCACCGGCTTGCTGGCACCGCTCAGCGCCATCATGAACTGGTAGACCGGACGCGCTTCGATAGCACCGCCATCTTCGGGACGTGCCGACTTCATGAAGTCTTCCAGATCGTTACCGGCCGTGAAAATCTCCGCCGAGCCACAGATCAGAATGGCGCGCACAGCGCTATCCTGCTCGGCCGCATTGAGGGCGTCGGCCATGCTCTGATACATCGCCGAGGTGATCGCATTCTTGCGCTCGGGGCGGTTGAATTCCAGCGTCAGGACGCCGTTGCTAATGCTGCTTAAAATATCCATGCTGTCTCCAATAGTGAAAGGGCGCCGGGAAAAATCCGAGCGCCCTTCTGACTGATGCGCTTAAGCGCTCACGTCGTGTGTAAAGCCGTGCTGCGTTTAGACGCGTTCGATGATACCTGCGGCACCCATACCGGCGCCAACACACATCGTCACCATACCGTATTTCAGGTTGTTGCGACGCAGTGCGTGCACCACGGTGGCAGCGCGAATCGCACCGGTTGCGCCCAGCGGGTGACCCAGCGCAATCGCGCCGCCCATCGGGTTGACCTTGGCTGGGTCCA
>JAIELO010000416.1 GCA_019752915.1 Burkholderiaceae bacterium | reverse complement strand
TGGCACTGTCGCTGCGCATCGTGTTCGACCCCTTGAAACGTTTGCGCGACGGTCTGTTTGATCTGGCCACGCGCGGTAGTGATGAAGTGGAAGAATTGCCCGACAGTCGCCACGATGAGCTCGGTGAAGTGATCCGCGGCTTCAATGCGATTCAGCGCAAGGTGAAATCGAATATCCAGCGCATTCGCGAAGCGGAAGACGAGGCGCGCAAGTCGGCCCAGACCACCGCCAAAGCGCTCGATGATCTGCGCCGTACCCAGGAATCGCTGCTGCAGGCAGAACGACTGGCCTCGCTGGGCGGTCTGGTGGCCGGGGTGGCGCACGAAATCAACACACCGGTCGGGATCGCTCTGACCAGTGCCTCGGTGTTGCTGGAAGCGACGGAAAAAGTCCATCTGGCCGTCGAAGGCGGCAACATCAAAAAGTCCGACATCATGCGCTATCTGGAGACCGCCTCGGAGAGCACCCGCCTGATTATGAATAATGCTTACCGGGCCGCCCATCTGATCCACAGTTTCAAACAGATCGCCGTCGATCAGGTCAGCGAGGCGCGGCGGCGCTTCGAGTTGCGTGATTACATACAGGAAGTGGTGTCCAGCCTGCAACCGAAGCTGAAGAAGACCCGGATCACGGTCAATATTGCCTGCCCGCCCGATGTGATGCTCGATAGTTACCCCGGCGCGCTGGCGCAGGTGATCACCAACCTGACACTGAACTGCGTCGAGCATGCTTTCAACCCGGATGATGCGGGGCGCATCAGCATTAGCGTGGTGCAGCAGGCAGACTGGATTGAAATGCAGGTGGAAGATGACGGTAAAGGCATCCCGCCGGAAATGCTCGACAAAGTGTTCGACCCCTTCGTAACCACCCGGCGTGGTCAGGGCGGTACCGGACTGGGTTTGAACATTGTGTTTAATCTGATCGTCAAACAGTTCTGCGGCACGATCGCCGTTGCCAGCGTGCTGGGCAAGGGTGCCCGTTTCACCCTGCGCATCCCCTGCGTGACGCCGAGTGATGAGAATCACCCCGTTTTACCCCATGATCAACATCTGCATGAGTAGAGTGAGCCCCTATGCCAAAAGTGAGCGGAGAATTCAAGGTCAGGATAGCGCCGGAAACCATGTCCAGCGTCGCCAATGAAAGCAGCATTAGCCGGATGTCACTGGATAAACACTACAGTGGCCCGCTGGAGGCCAGCGGACGGGGCGAGATGCTGGCGTTTATGAATCGCGAGATTGGTTCCGGTGCCTATGTGGCGATGGAAAGGGTGCAGGGCACGCTGGATGGTCTGCACGGCAGTTTTCTGCTGCACCATTGCGGCACCATGCAGCGCGGTACGCCGGGCTTGTCGGTGGCAGTGGTGCATGATTCGGGACAGGATGAGCTGGCCGGACTGAGCGGTACCCTGCAGATCCGCATCGAAGAAGGTAAGCATTATTATGATTTTGATTACACGCTGAACCCGCCCCTATCGTAGTGCCTATGCGGGTTCTTGCTTCATCGAGGGCAAAAAAAATCCCGTCAGTGAACGGGATTTTTTGTGCAGTACGGAAAACCTGCGCTTAGTCGCTGAATTTCTCCGAAGCATTACCACGGCGCGAGGCAAAACCCAGTACGACCAGACCCAGCATCAGCATCACGAAAGTTTGCGGTTCCGGCACCTGTGCCACTGGCTCGACTTCCTGAGCATGTTTCGTATCATTGGCTGGCAAGGTTTCCGGCGCATTATTCTTGTCTGCCTGAGCCGGGGTTTCATGACCCAGACCGCAAGGTTGTTCACTGCGGCTATCGCAATGTGCCAGCACCATTGTGGCGGCAGCCGAACTGACTGCAGCGGCCGGGGCCGTTTGTGCCTGCGCGCCGCTGGCCACGCCCAGCGTTAGCAATGTGCTGATGATGAGCATCTGAATTTTCACTGTTTACTCCTGTAATGCTGTGATTCTTTAGAGAAAGGCCTTAAGACTGAAATAACGCAATCAGGGTAAACTCGCCTGACCGTCAGCCTTACCTTGCTCATGAGATAGTATTAAACCACATTTAGTAATAAATTGCCATCTTCGTTTTATTTTAGATAAGAAAATAATGCAGTGCAACAAGAAAAAGCCCTTCGATACCCTTGGCGCAGAGAAGTGGATTTTCGCAAGCAATAATTGAATTTGAGCGGGGACAGAATTAGATGTTTTTTTCATGTAGAACGCAAAGCACCTTGACTTTGCTCAGTGCTGTATTCCTGGCCGGTTGTGCCGGTCCGGTTGCGCGTCCGTCGGTGGCGCCACAGGGTGTCGACGCGACGGCGCAAGTGTGGTTGCTGGGGGAAGTGCACGATAATCCGGCCGGTCACCGGCAGCGCTACGAGTTGTTGCGTCAGCGGGTCGAGGCGGGCTGGCGTCCGGTGCTGGTGCTGGAGCAGTTCGACCGGGAAAATCAGGACTTGCTGAACAAGGCACAGAAATCCTGTCTGGATGCCCAGTGCCTGATCCGCGTGGCCGGTGCCGGGCGCTGGGACTGGCAGCAATACTATCCGCTACTGCAACTGGCGCTGACCTATCAATTGCCGCTGGTGGCGGGCAATCTGTCGCGTGCCGATGCGTCGCGGGTGGTGCGCGACGGCATGCGCGCGGTGTTCGACGTGCAAGGCATGCGCGATTATCAGCTGGAGCAGGCGCTGCCGGCCGAGGTGCGCGCGGCACAGAGCGCGGAGATTGCCGCCAGTCATTGCAATATGGTGCCGGACATGATGATCGAAGGGATGGTCAATGCGCAGGTGGCGCGCGATATCTGGATGGCGCGCCTGATCCGGGAGCAGCTGCCGCGCGATGTGGTACTGATTGCTGGCAACGGCCATGTGCGCAAGGATGTCGGCGTGCCGCACTGGCTGGCCAGCGTGACGCCAGTGCCCAGCATGCGTAGCGTCGGCTATCTGGAAGCGCCCGAAGCGCGCGGGCGCTATGATACGGTGGTCGCGGTGGCGGCGCCGCAGCGGCCAGACCCGTGCGCCAGTCTGCGCCCGTCCACGCCTCGTTGAGGGGAACCGAACATGGAAACCATTTACCGTAGCGACGCCCCGGCGCGTCAGGAGCTCGATGTGCTGGCCGGTGCCACCGTGCTCGAGTTTGGCACTAACTGGTGTGGCCACTGTATGGCCAGTCAGGCGCCGTTGGCGCAGGCGATGGCCGAGGCCTCGGCCAAGC
>JAIELO010000310.1 GCA_019752915.1 Burkholderiaceae bacterium | reverse complement strand
CAGCAACTGGAAGCCGCTCCATACCAGCCATGCGTAGAACCACCACAGGGCGCCGGACTGGTTCATCAGCGTCAGTACCAGCCACACCAGTGGCAGGCCGATGGCTGCGCCGAGCAGGGCGCCTTTCAGCATGTCGACGAAGAACAGGCCGGGCGTCATCTTGTTAAAACCGAAACGCTGTTCCAGATTAAATTGCCGGTAATAGTCGAGCGGCAGGTCGATCAGGCTGGAAATTACCGTAAAACCGGCCAGCAGGGCCAGTTGATAGGTCATGCCGGGGCCGGTCAGCTGGAATACGTGCACGGACAGCCACTGCAGGCCGCCGAGCAGGGTAAAGCCGATCAGCACGGTGGTGCTGACGAGCAGGCTCAGCAGGCCGAATTTGGTGCGGGCAATGGTGTAATCGGCCGCTTTCTGGTGCGCGGCGAGAGGGATTTTCTCGGCAAACTCGGCGGGAACGGCGCTGCGGTGCACCAGCACATGGCGGATCTGGCGCGAGGCCAGCCAGAAACGCACGATCAGCGTCAAAATGATGAAAGAAACAAACAAAATCGAAAACGCGAGTGAATACATTCTATGCCTGTGAGAAAATGGCAGATTCGGATTAATTGAGCCAAGAGAGAATTATGTCACAAGCTAAGGAATTGCCAGAAGGTTCCGTACCAGCCGCGATCAAGCCGGTCCAGAATGAGTTCAATCTGGTCTGGGTGGATATGGAAATGACCGGTCTGGAGCCGGACACCGACCGCATCATCGAAGTGGCCGTGGTGGTGACCGATATGCACCTGAACGTGCTGGCCGAAGGCCCGGTATTCGCCATCCACCAGAGCGACGAAACACTGGACAAGATGGATGCCTGGAACAAAGGTACGCACGGCCGCTCCGGTCTGATTGATCGCGTCAAAGCCTCGACCGTCAGCGAAGCGCAGGCAGAAGAAGCACTGATCGCCTTCATGCGCCAGTGGGTACCGAAGGGTAAAGCGCCGATGTGCGGCAACACCATCGGTCAGGATCGCCGCTTCATGGTGCGCTACATGCCGAAACTGGAAGCGTTCTTCCACTATCGCAATATCGACGTGTCGACGCTGAAAGAGCTGTGCAAACGCTGGAAACCGGAAATTGTGGCCGGCTTCAAGAAGCACCAGAAGCACACTGCGCTGGCCGACATCATCGAATCGATCGAAGAACTGAAATACTACCGCGAGCACTTCATCAAGCTGTAAGCAGCGCGCGTGCAGTAAATAGAAATGCCGGCAAAAGCCGGCATTTTTTTGGTCGCCCGATTTACTCGGCGCTATCGGCGCCGTGGCACTTTTTGTACTTTTTGCCACTGCCGCAAGGGCAGTCGTCATTGCGGCCGACTTTCGGCTCGTCGCGCTTGACGGTGCTGACGGCAGCTTTACGGCGCGGTACCCAGAACTTGTGGATAGCCGGCAGGTTCGCTTCCAGTTCCTGCGCCAGTTTGTGCGCTTTGACCGGATCTTCGACCAGCGGCAGCTCGTCTTCTTCGATTTCGTCGGCACCCAGCAGGTAGATCGGCTTCATCAGTTCTTTAATGTCCGATTCCCAGATCTCGGCCCACGAACCGGGACGCAGTTCCATACCTTCCCAGAAGCCCCAGCACCATGCTTCGGCGTCGATCAGGGTCTGGCCTTCGTGCTCGTGCTCGACGAACAGCGGTTCGAATTCTTTCGGTGCCACCTCGAAGGTGACCAGCACTTCGTTCATGAAGCGCATGATCAGGCTGAGGATGCGCTCTTCTTCTTTCGGGTTCTTGAATTTCGGGATGTCGGTTTCTTCCTGACCCCAGACGCGCTTCAGCCATTCTGCCGGCATGATGGTTTCCGGACCGATCGCGATGGCAGTCAGGTAGCCGTGCAGGATGTCCATGGTCATGGCATCTTCAGGACTACGGTCGGATAACAGGAAGCTGTCGAGTTCGTCGAATTCTTTTTCGCTCAGGGGCTGGTCGAGTTGCATGGTTTGCTCTTTTTATTGGATGGAAGGCGCCAGTATACACGCCGCGCCCCGTACAATGCCGTAATGGACCAAGATCAATTTGACGACGAAGCGGCCGATGCCCGCGCCGCAGCACTGGCTGCCGCGATGGCAGGGCCGCTGACCGACCCTGCACAGGTGCAGGCAGCCCAGCAACCGCACCCGTATGCGGCGCTGACGCCCGATTGCGTGCTCGATGCGCTGGAAAGTCTGGGCATTCATAGCGATGGCCGGATGCTGGCGCTGAACAGCTACGAAAACCGGGTCTATCAGGTGGGCGTGGACGAGGGCGCGCCGCTGGTGTTGAAGTTCTACCGTCCGCAGCGCTGGAGTGATGCCGCCATCCTCGAGGAACACGCTTTCACCCGCGAACTGGCGGAACAGGAAATTCCCGTGGTGCCGGCGCGCATGATAGGCGGTCAGACGCTGCACCATTATCAGGGCTTCCGCTTTGCCGTGTTCGAGCGCCACGGTGGCCGTGCCCCGGAACTTGGCGACCCGCAAGTGCTGGAGTGGACCGGACGCTTTATTGCCCGCATTCATGCGCTCGGCGCGCAGCAGGCCTATCAGGAACGCCCCGCACTCGATATCCGCAGCTTCGGCTACGAGTCCTGCGCTTTTCTGCAGGAGCAGCAGTTTATTCCGGCCGATCTGGCCGAGGCTTATGCCAGCGTCAGCCAGCTGGCGCTGGACGGCGTGCAGCGCTGCTATGACCGGGCTGGTGACTTACCGTCGCTGCGCCTGCATGGCGATTGCCATGGCGGCAACGTGCTGTGGACCGATGCCGGGCCGCATTTTGTCGACTTTGATGACAGCCGCATGGGGCCGGCCATACAGGATCTGTGGATGATGCTGTCGGGCGACCGTAGCGAGCAGACCCGCCAGATGAGCGATATTCTGGCCGGTTACGAAGATTTTTGCGCCTTTTCACCCCATCAGATGCATCTGGTGGAAGCGTTACGCACCTTGCGCCTGCTGCACTATTCGGCGTGGCTGGCACGACGCTGGGACGACCCGGCCTTCCCGCTGGCCTTTCCGTGGTTTAATTCGCAACGTTACTGGCAGGACCGGATTCTGGAATTGCGCGAACAGGTGGCGCTGATGGCCGAGCCGCCGCTGGCGATCTAGCGAATTGGCGGCTTTTCCGGCTCTGCTTGGCTTTAGGCGGACGCGCCGCCCCACTGATAATGAGAACTCAGAAGTCCCGGCTGGT
>JAIELO010000133.1 GCA_019752915.1 Burkholderiaceae bacterium | reverse complement strand
TCGAGCAGCAGTATGCGTGGCTGGCCGGCCAGTGCGCGGGCGATCGCCAGCAACTGTTTCTGCCCCACTGACAGGCGCGAGCCACCTTCGCCGAGCGGCGTGTCATAGCCCTGTTCGAGCGCGCAGATGAATTCGTGCGCATGGGCGGCGCGTGCCGCCGCTTCGATGGCCGCCTGGGTCAGGCCACGGCCCATGTCGATATTCTCGCGCGCGGAAGCGGCCAGCAGGAAAGGATCCTGCGGCACCAGCCCGACCTCGGCGCGGAATTGCTCGTTGGCGATGCTGTCGAGCGGCCGGCCGTATAGGGCGATGCTGCCCTGCTGCGGCGCATAGAAACGCAGCAGCAGCGACAGCAGGGTCGATTTACCACTGCCGGTGTGGCCGACAATGCCGGTGTAGCTGCCACTGGCAATGTGCAGCGACAGATCGTGCAGTACCGGCTGGCCGGGCTGATAGGCAAACGTTAGCTGCGCGATGCTGACGGCGCACGGCGCTGTGCGCGCGCCGCTCTGCACGCCAGCGCCGGATGCGGCGCTGCTCTCCGCCCTTGCCGCCGGCAGTGCGCTGTTGCGGGGGGCGTCGGCACTGGCCGGCGGCGTGCTGCTGGCCAGTGCATGCTCGCTGGCCAGTGGCTCGTCGAGCAGTGCCGCCACGCGGGCACTGGCCACCACCGATTGCTGCAACTGGCTGAACTGCATGGTGATCTGGATCAGTGGCTCGATGACCCGCGCCAGATAGCTGATGAAGGCGTACAGCACGCCCACTTCGGCCGCTGTCATGGGGCGCTGGCCGAACAGGAAAATCACGGCGGCCAGCAGAATGATGTTGAACAGGTCGAGGGCCGGGCGCAGCAGCCAGGCGTTGGCACGCAGTTCGGCCAGTCGGGCGTGGTAGTGGTCCTGATTGGTGCGCGCGAAGCGCTGCGCAAAGCGGGTTTCGGCGTTATGCGCCTGTAGCACGCTCATGCCGGCGATGGATTCGGCCATCTGGCCATTGATCTCGCTGCGTAGCGCGCGCGCGCGCGTCACGGCCGGACCGCTCCAGCGCTGGTACAGCCAGACAATCAGCAGCACGGCGGGCAGCAGGGCCAGCACGATCAGCATCAGGTGCCAGTCCAGCCAGGCCATGGCCGCCACGGTGCCGATCAGCACAATCGAACTGTCCAGCATCACGAACAGCACCTGAATGTAGAGCGTCTTGACGGCTTCCGTGTCGTTGGTGACGCGCGATACCAGCTGGCCGGTAATGGCGCGGTCGAAATAGGCCATCGGCAGATGCAGTACGTGCTGGTAGACCATGCTGCGCAGACGCATCACCGAGCGCATCGCCAGTCCGGACAGGCGCACCAGTTGCAGGTAACGCAGACCGCTGGCGATCCAGCCGGTCAGCAGCATCCCGCCCAGTAAAGCGGCCATGCGCGGCCAGTCCAGCTGGTGCGGCAGCAGGTGGTCATCGATCAGCGCTTTGCCCAGAATCGGGCCCAGTACTTCCAGCAGTGCTGCCAGCACCAGCCAGATAATCGCCCGCGACAAATGGTGCAGGTCGGGCCGGGCGGCGCGCCGCAGCAGCGCCAGTGCCGGACGATAGGCGCTGCTGCTGCTCGCTTGCGGAGCGATGGGCGCGGCCTTGGCCGGGGGCGGAGAATTAGAGGGCATCGAGGCTCGCTTCCAGTTGTTGATAGCGCCACTGGCTGGCATACCAGCCATCGGCGGCCAGCAGTTGCTGGTGGTTGCCGGTTTCGCTGATCCGGCCGGCGCGCAGCACCACAATCAGATCGGCATTGACCACGGAGCTGAGGCGGTGGCTGGCAATGATGGCACTGCGTCCGGGGCGATTCTGGCGTAGCTGTTCCAGATGCTGCAGGATGTGGCTTTCGGTGCCGGTGTCGACCGCCGACAGTGCATCGTCGAGCAGCAGCAGATCGTTATCGGCCAGCAGGGCGCGGGCAATCGCGACACGCTGGCGCTGGCCACCGGATAGCGTAATGCCTTTTTCACCGACCGGGGTGGCGTAGCCTTGCGGGAAGCGCAGAATATCGTCGTGGATGGCGGCCAGTTTTGCGGCGTGTTCGATCTGCGCGGCACTCGCCTCGGGACGGGCCAGCGCGATATTTTCCGCGATCGAGGCCGAGAACAGGAAGGACTCCTGTGGTACCCAGCTGACCGCGTCACGCAAGGCCTGCAGGCGGTAATCGGCCAGCGCGTGCCCGGCCCATTGCACGCTGCCCGACTGCGGCGTGAGCTGGCGCAGCAGTACGCGCAGCAGGGTACTCTTGCCGCTGCCGGTGGGGCCGACCAGCCCCAGGGTCTGGCCGGCGGCCAGCGTCAGGTTAATGTCGGCCAGTGCGGCACTGGTTTGCTCCGGAAAATGGTAAGTCACGTTCTGCAGTGCCAGCGCGCCGCTGCTCACCTGCGTGAGCGTGCCGTGATCGTCGACCGTCAGGGGCGTAGCCAGCACCGGTTGCAAACGCTGCCACGCGGCGCGGCCCCGTTCGATCAGCGACAGCACCCAGCCTGCTGCAAACATCGGCCAGATCAGCTGTCCCAGATACATGGTGAAGCTGGTCAGTGCGCCGATGGTCAGTTGCTGCTGCCAGACCAGATAGCCGCCCAGCCCCAGCGTCAGGCCACCGGCGGCCGTCAGGGTCAGACCGACCGCCGGTTCATAGGCCGCCTCCCACACCTGGGCGCGCAGACTGGCGTCGGATGCCTGCTGGGCCAGCGTTGCGAAATGGCTGGCGCTACGCTGCTCCAGACCGAGCGCACGCAGGGTGCGCACGCCGGACAGGGTTTCCTGTACATGATCGTTAAGGGCGCTGAAGTGTTTCAGCGTTTCGCTCGCTGCGCTATGAATATGGCCGGAAATGTACCAGAACGACCAGCCCATCAGCGGGAACGGCAGCAGCGCAATACAGGCCAGCCGCCAGTCGACGCCCAGCAGCATCACGCCCAGTACCATCGCCAACGTCAGCGCGCCATCGAAGCCGGCCAGCATGGCTTCGCCGGCGGCCATCTCGATGGCATCGATATCATTGGTGGCCAGCGCCATCAGATCACCGGTGCGCTGTTGCTGGTAGAAGGCCGGACTTTGCAGCGTCAGGCGGGTGTAGAGGCGGGTGCGCAGCGATACGCCGAGCTGGTAAGCGGCGCCGTACAGTATCTGGCGCCAGGCCACGCGCAGAAAATAGATTCCCGCGCCAATCAGCAGCAGCC
>JAIELO010000246.1 GCA_019752915.1 Burkholderiaceae bacterium | reverse complement strand
GCGGCGTTCGCGTCCAGCACCACACCGCCGCAGCCAAGTAACGCTATTTGTTCTGGTAATGCATCGAGTGTCGCACCGGAGAACACTGTGCACAGTTCGCTCTCAACGGATGCCACAGCGGCCCGTGCTTGCGCCAGGCTAATCATGGAAGTCCTTATGGTACTCAGTAATAGTAGACGAAGAGTACTGATTTTCGTCAAAAAAATACTTGATGTAGATCAACCGAAGCAAATCTTTTCATTTTTGATCTGCATCAAGGAATTCGTCGACTTGCTTCTCTACCATGGCTTCATCGTAGCAATAGTAGAAGAAATCGACATGGCAAACACACTCCAAACCAATAATTGCAGCGCCTGTGATCAACGTACCCAGTGCGTCGGCGCCGCCGCCGGCAGTCAGGCCACCAGCCATCGCATCCGCATCGAACGCCACACCAGTCTGTACGAAGCGGGTTCGGCGGTCGGTGACCAGATTTACCACATTCGCTCGGGCAGCTTCAAAGTGGTGCGCGGCCCTTCGGCCCCTGAAGCGGATTCGCAGGTGATCGGTTTTGCACTGGCGCCCGATTTCATCGGCCTCGATGCACTCGATCAGCTGGAATACGCCAACAGTGTGGTAGCGCTGGAAGATAGCGTGGTATGCAGCATCAGCTGGAATCGCCATGCCTTCGAAGGACGTCGCCGCCCCGTCATGCGGGCGCACCTGCATGCCCTGCTCAGCCGCGAGATGCGCCGCGAACAGCGCGCGGCTCTGATGCTGCGCAATACTCAGGCCGAACAGCGCATGGCCGACCTGTTGCTGACGCTATCCGAACGGCACGCCACCTACGGTTATCAGCCGGAAGCGTTCCGTCTGCCCATGTCGCGCTGCGATATCGCCAGCTATCTGGGCGTCACGGCCGAATGCGTCAGCCGTCTGCTGCTGCAATTCAAACAGCGCGCCTTGTTCGAACTGAGCCGACGGGATGTGAAGCTACTCGATATGGGCACCCTGCGCACCATGGCCTTTGGTCATGCGCAGCAAGCCGAACAACAACCAACGATGCTGGCGGCAGCATGATGGATCTGGAACTCGCCCAATGCCAGCTTGGCAGTCAGCTAGCGCTTGCCCGTGGCGAGCATCTGTTCCAGATGCACGATGCGGCCAGCGATGAGCTGTACTATGTCCGTAGCGGTCACATCAAGCTGTATCAGCAATGTGGCGACGGCGTCGAACGCATTATCGACTTCGTCCAGCCCGGTGACTGGCTCGGGATCGACACCATCGGCGAGCCGGAGCGCCATGCGTCCGCGCTGGCGCTGACCGATTGCGAGCTCGATCTGGTGCCCTACCGCCAGCTGGCCGAACTGATGGATCGCGAGCCCTATAGCTGCGACCTGTTCAGTGCCATGCTGAGCCGCGAAATCGAGCGCCAGCAAGTGGCCGCCGCAACCCTGCGTAGCGCCGGTGCCTGTCAGCGCATCGTCCTGTTCCTGCTGCAACGGGCCGGCAAAGCGCCCGCCACGCCGGAGCAGGAAGCCCATGCCGCCTTGCCCATGTCGCGTCAGGAGATCAGCGATTATCTGGGGCTGACACCGGCGACCGTGAGCCGCACCCTGAGCGCGCTGAAACGCCATGGCTGGATTTCCCTGGGCCAGCGCGGATTCGTCGTGCAGTCGCGCGAGGTCTTGCAACAACTGGCCGATGGCATGCCTTTGACGGATATCCCGGCACTGGCCTAATCGGGGCCGGCAAGCTCGTGCGCGCCGGCAGCTTCTGGCATACTGTGGTTTTTTAGCGCAAACCGGCACATGGATCCCAGACGAGAGCACGTGAAACGCTTGCTGCAGGTGGATGCTCACCTGACAGACATGGATGGCCAGCATAACGAAGCGACGCAGATCATTGACATCTCGCGTCACGGCGTGGCGTTTCTGAGCGAACATGCGATGCCCATCGGTGAGAACTTTGTGCTGCATTTCAGCTTCCCCGGCTGCGACCTTGTCAACCACGTCGCGCTGACGGTGTTGCACAGCGCCCATATCGGTAGCCATGGACGCTACCGTAACGACGCCTATTTCCTCTCCATGCCGGCCGACTGCGCCATCAAGATCGCCGATTATCTGACCTCCCCGCCGGAAGCCGAGTGAGCTGATCGTGTTTATTCTGCTCTGGACTGCACGCATTTCGCGACGCGTTCCGGTAAGCCTGTGTTTCCCAAGTAAAGTATTGTAAATAGTAATTATTCCTGTTTGGAGCGGGGTTAGAATCGTCATTCTTTAGCATTGCAAGCCGCGCTGCCCGTGGCGATTCCAACTCATCCATGCAAAAAATTTTCCTCACTGCCTGTCTGGCCAGTCCGCTGGCCGCACTGGCGCAGACTGCCCCTGCCACGCCGCTGAAGGCGGCCAGCAGCAAAGCCGCCGAAGCCACCGAAGCCACCGTTGTTCCGTCCGTGAACGTGGCCGGTGAACGTCCCACCAACCGTATCGACCGTCAGGTCTACGATGTGAAGTCCGACATTAGCAGCAGCAACGGCAGCGCCGCCGATGCGCTCAACAATGTGCCCTCCGTGGCGGTCGATCCCGATGGCACCGTAAGTCTGCGCGGCAGCTCCAATGTACAGATTCTGGTAGATGGCAAACCGTCGGCCATGCTGCAAGGCGAAAACCGTGGCGCGACGCTGAACGCGATGCAGGCCGACGATATCGAATCGGTCGAGGTCATCAACAATCCCGGCGCCCAGTTCGGCAACGAGGCTGGCGGCGGGCCGATCCTGAATCTGGTGATGCGGCGCAACCGCAAAGCTGGCGGCTTCGCCAACGTCAACGCCAACGCGGGGGTACAAGGGCGCTACAACAGTGCCGTGTCAGGTAGCTACAACGAAGGCCTGTGGGGCTTTCAGGGCGGGCTCCATGTGCGCCATGACGGGCGCAACTCCACAGCCGAGCTCAGCCGCGACCGGCTCGACGCGGCCAGCGGCAATATGGTGCACAGCAGCCAGCAGTCCAGTGGCGCCGGGCTCAATGACATGTTCGGTCTGAACGGCACCGTCAACTACAACCTCAGCCCTAGCGACACGCTGGCCGCCAGCCTGAACTACCACGGGCGTAGCAACGACCAGCGCGGCAGTGACCACTATGTGAATGGTGCCACAGCGCTGCAAGCGGCCAGCGACTATGTGCGCAGCACCCAGCGCGAAGGCGACGCGAAGAATTTTGGCTGGGGCGGTCGTTACGATCACAAGGGCGAGCTGCCCAAC
>JAIELO010000442.1 GCA_019752915.1 Burkholderiaceae bacterium | reverse complement strand
GCCCGTGCTCGAATATGCGTCTTGCCTCCGGCATTGCGCCGATCCGCAAGATGCTCGATCGTGGCGTGAACGTGGGGCTGGGCGTGGATGGCAGTGCCTCCAACGACGCTGGCCACATGCTGGGCGAGGTGCGCCAGGCCATGCTGTTACAGCGGGTCGGTTTCGGGCCGGACGCCATGACGGCACGTCAGGCGCTGGAACTGGCGACGCTCGGTAGCGCGAAAGTGCTGAACCGTGACGACATCGGCGCCTTAAAGCCGGGCATGTCGGCCGATCTGGTGCTGTTCCGCCTTGATGGCATCGCTACTGCGGGAGCATTGCATGATCCGGTGGCGGCGCTGGTGTTCTGCATGCCGCCCGCAGTCGATTACAGCATCATTCACGGCAAGGTGGTGGTGCGGCAAGGCCAGCTGGCCAGCATCGATCTGCCGCTGGTGGTGGAGCGCCATAACCGGCTGGCGCTTCAGCTGGCCGAGGCCGCGCGCTCGGCCTAGTGCAGGCTGGCGGGTACCGCTTTCTGCTGCTGCACCAGAATAAACGGGCTGACTACGCAGGCCCACAGTTCTGCACTGGTTTCCAGCCAGCGCTGCGCCTGTTCGTCGCTGACCTTGGCGAGGAGTCCCGCTTCCATCCACTTGCCGATATTGGCTTTGTCGTCGTGCGAAATACGCACTGCGACATCGACCAGATCGAGCGAGTCGGCGATCCACACGACATTGCCCTGTGCGAAGTGCTTGAGCAGTTCGGTCCAGGGCAGGCGCGCCGTCTCACGGTTAACTTTGAGGCGCAGATCGGTATCGTTTTCGGGTTTGGTTTGCATGATTCAGAGTGTTTCAATGGTCGGGACAGGGCTACCCTGCCATGTTAACCGATAGCTGGCGCCTTTGCGAACATTGCCCACCAGCGCAGGGCGGAAGCAGGCCAGATTGGTGCCGCCCGCATGCCGTACGCTGGGGTAGATCACTCCCAGCGCACCGCTATCGAGCAGATGTTCGGCCAGTGTCTGCGAGGCGATGTAGCTATCCGGCTGCAAACAGGCGGCAAAGGGTTGGTTGGCGCGCAGGTCGTAAAAGCTGGCGGTGAAGTCGGCCAGCATGGTCTGGTACTGCACGCTGTCATGGTAACGGCCGATTTCGGCGTACTCGACTGCCTTGTGAAAGCTCACTTCGGCCAGCGCGGTCGCGCTATCAAAGGCGCAATACCACGCGCCGCGCTGACCGCTATTGAAACGGCTGCCTTCGGGGCGCGGATAGGTGTACGCTGCATTGATGATACGGAAATGCGGTACGCCGAACACCAGTTCATCGGTGGTGATGCCGGCGGCGCCACCATGCTGGGCACGCAGGCGGGCGTTGGTGGCATTATCGAGTTCGAACAGATCGCGCAGATCCTGATCGTTGTCGGCCAGCGGCGCCAGCACCGAATCTTCCGTTTCGGCGAAGCGCGAGGGCAGCAGGCGGCAGGTGTCGAACTGGCGCAGGGTGGTCAGGGGTGGTAACAGCTGCAGCGGCACTTACAGCCCTCCGCGACGGGCATCCAGCAATTGCCGCACGATCTGCATGGCAGGCAGGCCACCACTGAGCAGATAGACGAGCGGACTACGTCCTCCGAACAGCAGATTGCTGTTTGGCAGGCTGACCCATTCATCCGCCAGTTGATCGCCGTACAGAATGTGCAGGGCCTTGTAAATGCCGAGCAGATAGGAAACGCGCGTGATGCAATCGACCTCGAGGGTGCGTTCGGGTTTCTTTTTCCACTCGTAGTAGGCGCTGTTGGAAATGCCGCCCAGCAGTTCGCGGGCGTCTTCATCGCGCAGTTTCCAGGCGGCCGCCAGCTTGAAAAAGCCTTTCAGGGCGGCCCGCGACAGGCGTTCCCGCTCGGCCTTGGCGTTCAGGTCGACCAGGATCGTCGGTTCGAAGCGGCTGCGTGGGTAAGCGTAGGTCAGATTCATAAATCCTCCGTCTTTGGAGTATTTATACTCCTTTTCCGGAGTTGTGGCAATCGCTTAGCGCCTACGCGGCTTCCGCATGTTCGACCAGCAACTGCACTTTGGTCACGCCATTGTATTCATTGGCATCGAGGCGGAACGCGACTTTGGCACGCTGGCCCAGCGACTCGGTATGGCCGAACCAGATCGCGTCATAGCGTGCGCCATTCTTTTCCAGCAACAGCTTGAGATGGCGTTCCTTGAGGATGCGCTGGCTGACCACGCGGAAATCGTCGCAGAACACGGGCGGCGCAAAGCCTTGCCCCCATACCTGCCCGTCCATCAGGGCGATGAAGTCGGTGCTGAAATAGGCATCTTCCAGTGGCCCATCGGTCTCGATGACGCGTTCCAGTTGCTGGCTGGTGAGCCAGCTACGGCCGACTTCCTCGAAGGCGGCGGCGAATGCGTCAAAGGCGTCGGCACGCAGGGTGAGGCCGGCAGCCATCGCGTGACCACCGAATTTATCGATCAGGCTAGGCGCTTTTTTGGACACCAGATCGAGCGCGTCGCGCAGGTGGAAGCCGGGAATCGAGCGCCCGGAGCCTTTAATCCAGCCATCGGCGCCGGGGGCAAAGGTAATCGTCGGGCGGAAGAACTTTTCTTTCAGGCGCGAGGCGACGATGCCGATCACGCCCTGATGCCAGTCGGGATCGAATACGCAGATGGTGCTGCTCTGGGCCGGCTCGAAGCTGTCCAGATGCAGCAGGGCGGCATCCTGCATGGTCGCTTCGATTTCGCGGCGTTGCAGGTTGATGTCATTGAGTTGCTGGGCCAGTTCCCAGGCGCGCCCTTCATCGTCGGTGATCAGACATTCGATCCCGAGCGACATGTCTTCCAGCCGTCCTGCGGCATTCAGGCGCGGCCCCAGCGCAAAGCCCAGATCGAATGGTGAAGCAGTGCGCGGATTGCGACCGGCGACGCGGAATAAGGCCGCCACGCCGGCATGCATCCGGCCGGCACGCATGCGTTTCAGGCCTTGCGCCACCAGAATCCGGTTATTGCTGTCGAGCCGCACCACGTCGGCCACTGTGCCCAGTGCTACCAGATCGAGCAGATGATCGAGCTTGGGCTGGCTCTGGGCGTCGAACACGCCACGCCGGCGTAGCTCGGCGCGCACGGCCAGCAAGACATAGAACACCACGCCGACACCGGCCAGATGCTTGCTGGGGACACCGCAGCCGGGCTGGTTGGGATTAACGATCACACTGGCGGCCGGCAGTTCGTCGCCGGGCAGGTGGTGATCGGTGACCACCAC
>JAIELO010000095.1 GCA_019752915.1 Burkholderiaceae bacterium | reverse complement strand
TGCAGAACGGCATGGACCCGATTGCGTTTCTGCGCTATCTCGGCAAGCTCGGTCGCATCACCGGCATCGCCACGATTCCCGATGCGCTGCCCACCGCCGAGGAAATGGATGCCGAGCAGTGCTACCTTGGTTTCGAGATCGCCTTTGACAGCACTGCCGACCGGGAAGCCATCGCAGGAGTGTTCGAGTTTGTACAGGATGACTGCGAGATTCGCATCATTCCGCCGCACAGCAAGGTCTCGCATTATGTGGACCTGATCCGCGCACTGCCGGAACAGGGCGCGCGGCTCGGTGAAATGCTGGTGCGTTGTGGCAGCGTGACGGCGCACGAACTGGAGGGCGCGCTGCAGCAGCAGGCGGAATCGAGCGAGGAAGCGGCGCCGCAGCAACTCGGTAGCATTCTGGTCGATGGTGGCAATGTGCCGCCGGTGGTGGTGGAAGCGGCGCTGGCCAAGCAGAAGCAGGTGAGCGACCAGAAAGCGCAGGAGAGCCGTTCGATCCGGGTCGATTCCGACAAGCTGGATCGGCTGATCGATCTGGTAGGGGAATTGATCATCGCCGGTGCCCGCACCAGCATGGTCGGTCAGCATTTACTCAACGCGGAATTGCAGGAATGTACCTCGACCTTGTCCGGGCTGGTGGAAGAAGTGCGCGATGCGGCGCTGGAATTGCGCATGGTGAAAATCGGTGCGACCTTCAACCGCTTCCAGCGGGTAGTACATGATGTGGCGCGCGAACTGGGCAAGGATATCGGCCTGATTGTCGATGGCGAAGATACCGAACTGGATAAAACCGTGGTGGAAAAAATCGGTGATCCGCTCATGCATCTGGTGCGCAATGCGATGGATCACGGTATCGAGCCCGCCGGCCAGCGGCTGGCGACCGGCAAGCCGGCCAAGGGCATGATCAAGCTGAATGCCTTCCATGAATCGGGCAGCATCATCATCGAGGTGAGCGACGATGGCGGCGGCCTGCGCAAAGACCGGATACTGGCCAAGGCGATTGAGCGCGGACTGGTCGATCCGGAACGCAAACTCAGTGACAGCGAAATCTACAACCTGATTTTCGAAGCCGGTTTTTCGACCGCAGAGAAAATTACCAATCTGTCCGGCCGCGGGGTCGGCATGGATGTGGTCAAGCGCAATATCCAGGCGCTGCGTGGCAGTGTCGACATCAGCAGCAAGGAAGGCGCCGGTACCACCGTCAGCGTGCGCCTGCCGCTCACGCTGGCCATCATCGACGGCTTCCTGGTGCAGGTCGGCGGTTCGGTGTTCGTGATCCCGCTCGACATGATCGAGGAGTGCATCGAATACGCCACCGAGCCGGGGCAGGACTACTGCAATCTGCGCGGTCAGGTGCTGCCGTTCGTGCGCCTGCGCGAGCTGTTCCGCCTCGAGGGCGCAGCCACGCGACGCGAGAGCATCGTCGTGCTCAAGCTGGGCAACCAGCGCGCCGGGCTGGTGGTCGATACCCTGCTGGGCGAATTCCAGACCGTGATCAAGCCTCTCAGTCCGCTGTTTAGCGAAGTGCGCTGCATTAGCGGCTCCACTATTCTGGGCAGCGGTGAAGTGGCGCTGATTCTCGATGTGGGCTCGCTGATGCAAGCCGTTAGCGGCAAGGGGACCGCGGCACTGGCCGCCTGATAGCTGAGCGAACAGCACGGCAAAAGCACCACGAAAGTACGAGGAGATTATGCATACCGCTGCGATTTCATCAGGCCTGGCCCAGCA
Source organism: Burkholderiaceae bacterium (assembly GCA_019752915.1). Taxonomy (GTDB): domain Bacteria; phylum Pseudomonadota; class Gammaproteobacteria; order Burkholderiales; family Burkholderiaceae_D; genus Rugamonas. Next base: position 1,520 of record JAIELO010000095.1, on the reverse strand, counting down.
GGCTGTTACCTACGGCAGTAGCGCGCTGGTCGCGCTGCAGGGAAGTGCCGACCTGCCCAGCCAGTTCCTGACGTTTCTGCTCAACGACGAGCCGTATGCCATCGGCATTCTGCACATCAAGGAGATTATCGAGTATGGCAATCTGGCCGCCGTGCCAATGATGCCGCCCTGTGTGCGCGGCGTGATCAATCTGCGTGGTGCGGTGGTGCCGGTGGTCGACCTGTCGGCCCGCTTTGGCCGCGCGGCCAGTGTGATCGGCAAGCGTAGCTGTATCGTCATCGTCGAAGTCGATAGCGAGGATGGTCAGACCAAGCAGGTACTGGGTATGCTGGTCGACGCTGTCAATGCGGTGGTAGAAATCGCCAGTGACGAGATCGAAGCTGCGCCCAGTTTCGGCACCCGCATCCGGCCTGACTTCATCGCCGGTATCGGCAAGAGCCGGGGCAAGTTCGTGATCCTGCTGGACATCAACCGCGTGCTGGCCAGCGAAGAAATTATCGAGCTGACGCGCGGTAGTGTCGCCAGCCATCTGCGCTAAGGAGACCGAGCGATGGCCGTGGTAGCGCTTACTGACAAGGAGTTCTCGCAGTTCCAGCGTTTCATTTACGAAGCGGCGGGAATCTCCATGGCGAACGGTAAGCAGGCACTGGTGAGCGGACGGCTGGCCAAGCGACTGGCGCACTACCAGTTGAATAGCTACGGCGAGTATCTGCGCCTGCTGGAAAGCCGCGAGCAGGCCAGTGAATTGCAGGTCGCGGTGGATCTCTTGACCACCAACGAGACCTATTTTTTCCGCGAGCCGAAACACTTTGCGCTGCTGCGCGAGCTGGCGCTGGAAGCACGCACTGCTCGCCGCAGTATCCGGGTCTGGAGTGCTGCCAGTTCCACCGGTGAAGAGGCCTACAGTATCGCCATGGTGCTGGCCGATGTGCTGGGCGAGGCAGCATGGGAAGTGCTGGGCACCGATATCAGTACACGGGTGCTGGAACGGGCCCGTTTTGGCCACTATGTGATGGAGCGCGCTAGCGGCGTACCGCTCGATCTGCTGAAGCGCTACTGCCTGAAAGGGCAAGGCAAGCAGGAGGGCACCATGCTGATCGAGCGCAGCTTGCGCCAGCGTGTGCAGTTCATGCACTTGAACCTGAACCAGCCCCTGCCAAGGCTGGGCAGCTTCGACGTGATTTTCCTGCGTAACGTAATGATCTATTTCAATCTGGAGACCAAGCGGCAGGTGGTGGCGCGCCTACTGGGGCAATTGCGGCCGGGTGGCTATCTGCTGATCGGCCATTCTGAAACACTGAACGACATCAATGACACCTTGCAGGCAGTGGCGCCATCGATCTATCGCAAGCCATGAACACGATGCCCGATTCCAAAGTGATCGATATTTTTCTGATGCCGGGTGATTACTTCGTCGGCGATGAACAGTATCGGGTGCGCACTTTGCTGGGCTCCTGCGTGTCGGTGACGCTGTGGCATCCACGCCTGCACATTGGCGCCATGTCGCACTTCCAGTTGCC
>JAIELO010000166.1 GCA_019752915.1 Burkholderiaceae bacterium | reverse complement strand
AATGACTTCCGCGGCTACATGGGTCGCATCGAAGCCGGTAAGGTTTCGGTGGGCGACCAGCTGGTGGTGCAGCCATCGGGCCAGAGCGCCACCGTGAAAGACATTCTGACCCTGGAAGGTTCGCACCAGTCGGCCGTCGTTGGCCAGTCGGTAACCCTGCTGCTCAACGAATACCTCGACATTTCGCGTGGCGATCTGCTGGCCGGTGCCGGCCAGCCAGCAACCCTGCTGAAACAGCTGAAAGCCGATGTCTGCTGGATGTCCGACGAAGCGCTGGATCTGCGTCGCAAGTACTGGATCAAGCACGGCACCAAACAGACTTCGGCCAAGATCACCGCCATCGAGTCGCTGCTGGACATCAACACCCAGCAACGTCACAGTGCCGATGGTCTGAAACTGAACGACATCGCCCGCATCGGCCTGACCGTGCAGCAGCCGCTGGCTGCTGACGCCTACGCCGATATCCGCGCCACCGGCGCCTTCATCCTGATCGATGAAGTCACGCACCAGACTGTCGCGGCGGGCATGATCCGTCTGGGCGAATAAGTCGACCGCTTAAGCAACGAAGGAGCACAGCATGTCAGCATGGGGAAAAGTCTATCTGATCGGCGCCGGTCCAGGCGCCCAGGATCTGATCACACTACGCGGCGCGCGCCTGCTGGCGCAAGCCGACGTGGTGCTGCACGACGCACTGGTGACAGACGAAATGCTGGAGCTGTGCCCGCAGGCGGAGAAAATCCTGGTCGGCAAGCGCTGCGGCCAGTTATCGACGGCGCAACAATTCATCAACAAGCAGATGGTCGACAACGCGAAGAAATTCCCGCTGGTGGTGCGTCTGAAAGGTGGCGATCCGATGATGTTCGGTCGTGCCGATGAAGAGTTGCGCGCCCTCGAAGAAGCCGGTATCGAGGTCGAAGTGGTGCCCGGCATTACCACCGCGCTGGCAGCTGCTGCTGCGACCAAACAGCCACTGACCAAACGCGGCGTAGCCCGTAGCGTAGCCTTCTTCACCTCCTCCACCGCGCCTGAACACCGCGAGCAGGATGCCATTCCCGACACCGACACGCTGGTACAGTACATGGGCGGCAGGGAAGCCATCGCCACCGCAGAACGCCTGCTGGCACAGGGCCGCCGTGCCGACACCCCGGTCGTGGTGATCGAGAACTGCAGCCGTCCGGACCAGCAGATCCGCCGCCTGACGATCGCCGAACTGGCGCAAGGTCTGGGCAGCGCCCACGGTCCGGTGCTGGTGATGCTGGGCGACGCCATGCAGATGCGCAGCCACCAATACGACACTGACGCCGAATTGACCAGCACGCCGGAACAACGCCGCGCCTGATCCGTAATAGAATATCCATTGCTACCAACCGAGGTCACAATGGATTTTCTGCGCAAGTCTTACCACACCGCCCGCTACACTTTCGCCCTACTCTCCACGGCGCTGCTGTCGACCGCACTCATGCCGCTGGTGGCAGGCGCCGCGATCCCCACCTATGACTTCAAGGTGGTGCGCAGCTATCCGCACGACCCGCAGGCGTTCACCGAAGGCCTGTTGTACCGCGATGGCTTTCTATACGAGAGCACCGGTCTGAATGGCAAATCCTCGATCCGCAAAGTCAATCTGGATACCGGCGCCATCCTGCAGAGCAAGGACATCCCGCCGCAGTATTTCGGTGAAGGCCTGACCGTGTGGGGCGATACGCTGGTAGGGTTGACCTGGCAGACCCAGACCGGTTTCGTGTTCGATCTGGCCACTTTCGAGCTGCGCAGCCAGTTCGTCTATCCCGGCGAAGGCTGGGGTCTGACGCAAAATGGCAAACAGCTGATTATGAGCGACGGCACTGCTACGCTGCGCTTCCTTGACCCTAAGACCTTCCTCGAAGTGCGCCGCATCAAAGTCACCGCCGACGGCATTCCGGTCGATCAATTAAACGAGCTGGAGGTGGTGGGTGACGAGATCTTTGCCAACATCTGGCATACCAGCACGATTGCGCGCATCGACCCGGCCAGCGGAAAAATCACTGGCTGGATCGATATGGCAAAGCTGTATCCGGCCGCCGGCAAAGGCCTGAACGGCGAAAACGTCATGAACGGCATCGCCTACGATGCCGAGAAAAAGCGCCTGTTCGTGACCGGAAAACTCTGGCCGAAACTGTACGAAGTCAAAATCGTACCGCGCAAATAAGGTAAGGGGAAGCCGCTATAACGCTCAGACAGGCAGCGACGCCACGCAGTAGTCGGACAGCGCATTCAGCACAGCCGCGTTTTCACCGGCCGCTTCCACCACCTTGATAGCGATCTGTGGATAGCTGGCGTGCAGCTCTTCCACCATCAGCGGCAGGTCGCGCATCACGTGGCCGCCCTGCCCCAGAAATACCGGCACCACCGTCATCTGCGTAACACCGGTGGCCACCAGTTCGCTCACCACTTCCGGCAAGCGCGGCGACATCAGTTCCAGAAAGGCCAGTCGTACCTGCACCTGCGGCAGACGCGCCGCCGTCAGGTCGCGCAGTTTTTCAAACGGTACCGCCCACGTCGCGGAACGCGCACCGTGGGCAAAGAGAATCAGAGACTGCTGCGTGTTTTGCTGGTCCATCTTTAGTGTCGCTCCACCCACCACAGCGCCCAGAGCGCCAGTAGCAGGAATAAAATACTTGGCGCAATTGCCGTTACCACCGCCGGCCACGTGCTGAGCATACCCAGATGCGAGAACAGGGTATTAATCAGCAGGAAGCTCACACCAATCATGATGCCGACGAAAATTTTGAGACTCACGCCACCGGCGCGCGTGTGCAGATAACCGAACGGCAGGGCCAGCGCCATCAGCACGAAAATCGCCAGTGGATCGAACAGTTTTTTCCAGAACGCGATCTTGAAGCGCTCGGTCTCCTGCTTGTTCTCCTGCAGGTGGCGGGTGTAGGCCGCCAGTTCACTGGCCGACATGCGCTCCGGATCAGAACCTGCCACCGCAAGAATACGCGGCGTCACTTCTGACAGCAGATCCTTGGTTGCCAGATGCGCCGTGGTAATCATACTGGTGTCCTGCGCGAAGTTGTTTTCCAGCGTGGCAGCGCTGCCCGGCTTCAGCAGGCCCGGATTGGTGAACAGGTTTTCCGTCACATCCGTCATCTGCCACAGATTGTTCCCCTTGAAGGTCGCTGTCGCCGCCAGCGTAATCGAACGCAGACGCAGTTCCGTATCGAACTCGTACAGCTTCACGCCGATCAGCGTGCCATCCGGCTGGACTTTTTTGACGTTGAAGAAGCG
>JAIELO010000254.1 GCA_019752915.1 Burkholderiaceae bacterium | reverse complement strand
TGAGTCTTCCCTCCGTCCCAATGCAAAAAGCCCAGCCGGTAAGGGCTGGGCTTTCTGGTCAAATGTATTCTGGCTCCCCGACCTGGACTCGAACCAGGGACCTGCGGATTAACAGTCCGTCGCTCTACCAACTGAGCTATCAGGGAATTGAGGCAACATTTTATACTGTTTAGTTAATTTCGACAAGGTTACTATCGCATCAACTTTTAACACTATCGCTGTTACCTATCGGATGCACCGTTCGACGCATCCGAAGAAGCAAGATCTTAAAGCACTTTTGCGATGGCGTCAATCACGACATCGATGTTGCGCGAATTCAGTGCGGCGACGCAGATACGGCCGGTATCCACGGCGTAGATCGACGAAGCACGCAGTTGCTCGACTTGTGCCTTGCTCAGGCCCGAGTACGAGAACATCCCCACCTGATCGCGCACGAAGGCGAAATCATGGGCTGGCGCCTTGGCTTTCAGTTTCGCCACGAAGGTTTCACGCATTTCCTTGATGCGCACACGCATGCCGGCCAGTTCGTCTTCCCACATCTGACGCAGTTCCGGAGTGGTCAGCACGGTCGCGACCACTTTACCGCCGTGTACTGGCGGGTTCGAGTAGTTGGTACGCACTACACGTTTCACTTGCGACATCAGACGGGCAGCTTCTTCGCTGCTGGCCGCCACCACGCTCAGTGCACCAACGCGTTCGCCGTACAGCGAGAACGATTTCGAGAACGAGTTCGACACCAGCAGCGGGCCGCCAGCGTCGGCAAAGCGACGTACCACGGCGCCGTCTTCGGCGATCCCGGCACCAAAGCCCTGATACGCCATGTCGAGGAACGGCACCAGACCGCCAGCGGTGACGGCAGCAATCACTTGATCCCACTCGGCCGAGGTCAGATCGGCGCCGGTCGGATTGTGGCAGCAGGCGTGCAGCAGCACAATCGAGCCGCGTGGCATGGCTTTCAGGTCGGCCAGCATGCCGGCGAAATTCACGCCATGGCTGACAGCATCGTAGTAAGCGTAGTTGTTGACGGTGAAACCGGCGCTCTCGAACAGGGCGCGGTGATTTTCCCAGCTTGGGTCGCTGATATAGACTTGCGCATCTGGCGCAAAGCGTTTCAGGAAGTCGGCACCGATTTTCAGGGCGCCAGTACCACCGATGGCCTGCACGGTGATTGCGCGTTTTTCCTGCACCACAGCGCTGTCAGCGCCAAATACCAGTTCCTGCACTGCCTTGTCGTACGCTGCCAGACCTTCGATCGGCAGATAGGTGCGCGGTGCTGGTGCGGCGATCAGGATCTCCTCAGCTTTCTGCACACACGACAGCAGCGGCACTTTGCCGTTATCGTCATAATAAACACCCACACCCAGATTGATTTTGGCTGGGTTCTGGTCGGCGTTAAATGCTTCGGTGATACCCAGAATTGGGTCGCGTGGGGCCATGTCGATGGCGCTGAACAAGCTAGGATTCGTCATGATAAGATTCGATTCGATTGGAAGCGGTTCACTGCGGTTGAAAGTAGACAGCGCGCACCAAATAACTGCTTCAGGCCGCTGGCAGGCCATTATTTTAACAAAGGTCGGTACACGATGGCTGATTTACCCGCAGTAAACTTCCCGGAAGCGACGGTTGTGACCTTCCCGGACTCCCCTTTCCGTCTGCATCAACCGTTTCCGCCGGCCGGCGACCAGCCCACCGCGATCACGCAATTATGCGAAGGGATTAGCGATGGCCTGTTCTATCAGACCCTGCTGGGGGTAACCGGTTCCGGTAAAACCTACACCATGGCCAACGTGATAGCCCGTATGGGCCGCCCGGCCATCGTGTTCGCCCCGAACAAAACGCTGGCCGCCCAGCTGTATTCGGAATTCCGCGAATTTTTCCCTGAAAACGCGGTCGAGTATTTCGTGTCCTACTACGATTACTACCAGCCGGAAGCCTACGTACCGCAGCGCGATCTGTTCATCGAGAAGGATTCCTCGATCAACGAACACATCGAACAGATGCGCCTGTCCTGCACCAAGTCGCTGATGGAGCGGCGCGACGTCATTATCGTGGCCACCGTATCGGCCATTTACGGTATCGGTAACCCTACCGAATACCACCAGATGATTCTGACGCTGCGCGCCAAAGACCGCGTCTCGCAGCGCGACATCATCGCCCGGCTGATCCAGATGCAGTACACCCGCAACGAGATCGACTTCGGCCGTGGCACCTTCCGCGTGCGCGGCGATACGCTCGACATCTTCCCGGCGGAAAATGCCGAACTGGCGGTACGGCTCGACCTGTTCGATGACGAGCTGGAATCGATCCAGCTATTCGATCCCTTGACAGGGCGCGTCAAACAGAAGATTCCCCGCTTCACCGTGTATCCCGGCTCGCACTACGTCACGCCCCGTTCGACGGTGCTACGCGCGATCGAAACCATCAAGGACGAATTGCGCGAGCGGCTCGACTTCTTCCGCAAAGAAAATAAACTGATCGAAGAACAGCGCATCGAACAGCGCACCCGCTTCGATCTGGAAATGATGGCCGAAATCGGCTTCACCAAGGGCATTGAAAACTATTCCCGCCATCTAAGTGGCGCCCTGCCGGGCGAACCGCCGCCGACGCTGGTCGACTATCTGCCCAAAGATGCGCTGATGTTCCTCGATGAATCGCACGTACTGGTAGGCCAGCTGAGCGCGATGTACAACGGTGACCGTTCGCGCAAAACCAATCTGGTCGACTACGGTTTCCGTCTGCCGTCCGCGCTCGACAACCGCCCGCTCAAGTTCGAGGAATTCGAGCAGAAAATGCGTCAGACCATTTTCGTGTCGGCCACCCCGGCCGACTACGAAAAGACCCACGCCGATCAGGTGGTGGAACAGGTGGTGCGCCCCACCGGGCTGGTCGATCCGCTGATTATCGTGCGCCCTGCCCTGTCGCAGGTGGACGATCTGATGTCGGAAATCACCCTGCGGGTGGCCAAGAACGAACGGGTACTGGTGACCACTCTGACCAAGCGCATGTCAGAACAGCTGACCGAGTATCTGAGCGATCACGGCATCAAAGTGCGCTACCTGCACAGCGATATCGAAACTGTCGAACGCGTTGAACTGCTGCGCGACCTGCGCATCGGCACCTTCGATGTGCTGGTGGGGATTAACCTGCTGCGCGAAGGTCTGGACTTACCGGAAGTGTCGCTGGTAGCGATTCTCGACGCCGACAAGGAGGGCTTCCTGCGTTCCGAACGCTCGCTGATCCAGACCATCGGCCGCGCCGCACGTAACC
>JAIELO010000033.1 GCA_019752915.1 Burkholderiaceae bacterium | reverse complement strand
TTTCAATTCGTTTCACATTGAAACGTGAAACAATCTGAACTAGAATGAGTCCATGCGCCATTCCACTCCCCTGCCCGTCGACGCCAACGACAAACCCGTCATCTGGACGGTATCCGTATCGCGCCTGTCCGACCTATTCCGCGACATCACGCTGGAGTATGACGATCTCGCCACCATTGAACCGATCAAACTCGGTTTCGACGAAGCGGCGCGGCATATCCGCGAACGCATGGACACCGAGCGTTGCGACGCCGTGATTGCCGCCGGCTCGAACGCCGCGTATCTGAAAGGCCGGCTCTCGGTACCGGTGGTGATCGCACGCTTCAGCGGCTTCGACGTAATGCAGGCGCTGGCGCGGGCGCGACGCGTCTCGGAGCGCATCGGCATCATCACCTATCAGGAAAAACTGCCGGAGCTGACCGAATTCGCCGCCACCTTCGGCTTCGACGTCGCGCAGCGCACCTACGCCACCGAAGAAGACGCGCGCGCCCAGATCAACGACCTGAAAGCGGCCGGCATCAAAGCCATCGTCGGCGCCGGGCTGATTACCGATCTGGCCGAAGAGGCCGGGCTGACGGGCGTGTTCGTGTATTCCGCCACCTCGATCCGCGACGCCTTCGACAACGCACTGGAGATGGCGCGCCTGACCCAGCTCGAATCGAACCGCCACCGCGTACGCGGCGCCGTGGTCACCGACACCCTGCGCGCCAAACACGGCATCAATGATTTACGCGGCGACTCGCAGGCCATGGAAGCGTTGCGCCAGTCGGTGGTGCTGTATGCGAAATCGGCCGCCACTGTGCTGATACAGGGCGAAACCGGCTGCGGCAAAGAACTGGTCGCGCAAGCCATCCACCGCGAAAGCCCGCGCACACTGGGGCAGAACCGTCCCTTCGTCGCCGTCAATTGCGGCGCGATTGCCGAATCGCTGCTGGAATCGGAACTGTTCGGCCACGAAGAAGGCGCCTTCACCGGCGCGCGGCGCGGCGGCCATGCCGGCCTGTTCGAAGCGGCTAATCGCGGCACCCTGTTCCTCGACGAAATCGGCGAAATGCCACTGACACTCCAGACGCGCCTCCTGCGGGTACTCGAAGAACGTGAAGTGGTGCGGGTCGGCGGCACCCGCCCGATCCCGATCAACGTACGCATCATCAGCGCCACCCACTGCGACCTTGAGCAGCGCGTCCGTGAAGGGCGCTTCCGGGCCGACCTGTTCTACCGGCTGGCCGTCTTGCGCCTGACCCTGGCACCACTGCGCGCCCGTCCCGAAGACATCCCGACACTGGCCGAATGGTCGCTAAAAAATGCGCTCGCCTCGCTGGGCGCGCGTCCCCACCCCAACCTGCACGCCGAGATGCAGGCCTGCGCGCCGCTACTTCAGCGCTACGACTGGCCGGGCAACGTGCGCGAACTGCGCAACCTGACCGAGCGACTCGCCCTATATCTGGCCGCCGAGCCACTACAAGCCCTCACGCCAGCCTTCGCGCTCAGTGTCGCCCCCGAACTAGCCAGCGCCAGCAGCGCAGTGCCCAGCCCCATTCCCAGCACCCTACCAGCTCCCCTGCGCCCAGTCGAAGGCGCCAGCGCAGTACTAGCCCGCTTTCACGGCAACCGGGAGGCCGCCGCCGCCCACCTAGGCATCAGCCGCACCACCCTGTGGCGCAAACTGCGCGCCGAAGGCCAGCGCGACTAAGCCATAGAACCGGGGTCAGATCCGACATCCGGACACGGGCTGGAGCTTAAACTCAATGCCCCCCTAAATTTAGGCTTGCGGCAATCTGCGCCATTCCGTTTTAAACGGACTCTTGTACAAGTGTCGGATGCCCCACCGGATACGCCGATAGATACGCATGAGCCTGTGTCCGGATGTCGGATCTGACCCCGGTTTGAAAGAGCAAAAAAAATCGGGGCTAGGCCCCGATTCTTGTTTGCTGCGCGATTTATTCGACTTCGACCGTTTCTGGCGGTGTGGTCGGGGCGGCGTCTGGCGGTTCCGGGAACTCCAGCTTGACCTGGTCTTTCTCGTCCATGTCGACGGTGACGCGACCACCCGTGACGAGGCGTCCGAACAGCAGTTCGTCGGCCAGCGCTTTGCGGATCAGGTCCTGAATCAGGCGCGCCATCGGGCGTGCACCCATCAGTGGGTCGAAGCCTTTTTTGCCAAGGAACTTGCGCAGTTTCTCGGTGAAGATGGCTTCGACTTTTTTCTCGTGCAGCTGCTCTTCGAGCTGCATCAGGAACTTATCGACCACGCGCAGGATGATCTCTTCGTCCAGCGCACGGAAGCTGATGGTGGCGTCAATACGGTTGCGGAACTCCGGCGTGAACATGCGCTTGATGTCGGCCATCTCATCACCGGCCTGCTTGGTGGTGGTGAAACCGATCGAGGCTTTCTGCAGACTTTCGGCACCCGCATTGGTGGTCATGATAATGATCACGTTGCGGAAGTCGGCCTTGCGTCCGTTGTTGTCGGTCAGCGTGCCATGGTCCATCACTTGCAGCAGGATGTTGAAAATGTCCGGATGGGCTTTTTCGATTTCATCGAGCAGCAGTACCGCATGCGGTTTTTTGGTGATGGCTTCGGTCAGCAGGCCACCCTGGTCGAACCCGACATAACCCGGCGGCGCGCCAATCAGGCGGCTCACGGCGTGACGCTCCATGTACTCGGACATGTCGAAGCGAATCAGTTCGATGCCGAGGATGAAGGCAAGCTGTTTCGCCACTTCGGTCTTGCCCACGCCGGTCGGACCGGAGAACAGGAAGGAGCCAATCGGCTTGTCGGTTTTACCCAGCCCGGCACGCGCCATCTTGATGGCCGAGGACAGCGCTTCGATGGCCGGATCCTGTCCGAACACCACATTGCGCAGATCGCGGTCGATGGTTTGCAGCTTGCTGCGGTCGTCCTGATTGACGGTCTGCGGCGGAATCCGCGCAATCTTGGAGATGATGTCCTCGATTTCGGATTTGCCGATGGTTTTCTTCTGCTTGGACTTCGGCAGGATGCGTTGTGCCGCACCGGCTTCGTCGATCACGTCAATGGCCTTATCGGGCAGGTGACGGTCGTTGATGAAGCGCGCTGCCAGTTCTGCGGCAGTCGACAGCGCCGACGCGGAGTACTTCACACCATGGTGTTCTTCGAAGCGCGACTTCAGGCCACGCAGGATCTGCACGGTCTGCTCGACGGTCGGCTCGTTGACGTCGACCTTCTGGAAGCGGCGGCTCAGTGCATGGTCTTTCTCGAACACGCCACGGAATTCCGTGTAGGTGGTGGCAC
>JAIELO010000445.1 GCA_019752915.1 Burkholderiaceae bacterium | reverse complement strand
CAGCAGGGACGGTGGCCGGTAAGCGGCAACGCCTGCAGAAGATCAAGACAATACGAGAGAGAGTTATGGCGATTCGCGAAAATTTTAGCTACAACGATATGGACCAGTGGCTGAACGAAAAACACGTGACGGAAATTGAATGTCTGGTACCCGATCTGACCGGTGTGGCGCGCGGGAAGATTCTGCCGCGCGGTAAATTCACCACCGAGCGCGGTATGCGGATTCCCGAAGCGGTGCTGGGTATGACCGTGACCGGCAATTATCCGACCGAAGATGACGCCTATGACCGCGCCATTTCCACCACTGACCGCGACATGATTCTGCGCGCCGATCCAACCACCATCACTATGGTGCCGTGGGCCACCGATCCGACTGCGCAGGTGATTCACGATTGCTACTTTGCCGATGGCCGTCTGGTCGATTTTGCACCGCGCTCGGTGCTGCGTCGTGTACTGAAACTTTACGAAGATCGCGGCTGGAAGCCAGTCGTGGCGCCGGAACTGGAGTTCTATCTGACCGCAAAAAACAGCGATCCCGATCTGCCACTGCGCCCGCCTATCGGTCGGAGTGGTCGTGCCGAAACCAGCCGTCAGGTGTACAGCATCGACGCAGTGAACGAATTCGATCCGCTGTTCGAAGACATCTACGATTACTGCGATCTGATGAATCTGGACGTTGATACGCTGATTCACGAAATCGGCGCAGGCCAGATGGAAATCAACTTCCTGCACGGCGATCCACTGGGTCTGGCCGACAAGGTGTTCTTCTTCAAACGCACCCTGCGCGAAGCAGCACTCAAGCACGATATGTATGCGACCTTCATGGCCAAACCGATGGCTGGCGAACCGGGTTCCGCGATGCACGTGCACCAGAGCGTGGTCGATGCCAAGACGGGCAAAAATATCTTCAGCGCCGAAGATGGATCGGCCGCGCCGATCTTCAAACACTACATCGCCGGTCTGCAGCGCTACATGCCGTCGGCGATGGCCATCGTTGCGCCGTATGTGAATTCATATCGTCGCATCGTGCGCCATACGGCTGCACCGATCAATATCCAGTGGGGTCTGGATAACCGCACCGTGGGCTTCCGCGTGCCGGAATCAGGTGTGCAGGATCGTCGTGTTGAAAACCGCATCATCGGTGCCGATGCCAATCCCTATCTGGCTCTGGCAGTAACGCTGGCCTGCGGCTACCTCGGTATGACCGAACAACTGGAACCAACCCCGATGACGGTCGGTAGTGCCTACGATCTGAAAGTGGAGCTGCCGCAAGGCCTGCCGGAAGCGCTGCAACTGCTGCGCGGCGAGGACAAACTGCGCAGCGTGCTGGGTGACCGCTTCATCGATGTATATGCGGCCATCAAGGATCTGGAACATCAGGAATTCATGACTGTTATCAGTCCATGGGAACGCGAACACTTGTTGCTGCACGTCTGATTTTTTTACAGGGAACCAACATGGCTAACAATCCAATGGCGCCGAGCGCCGCATTCGTCGCGTCTGTCAAAAGTGTCGCGGCCCCGGAAATATTCGATACTGCAGCAATCCAGAAGCTCGACACGGCGCACTATATGCACCCGTTCACCGACCACAAGGCGCTTGGTGAAAAGGGCGCGCGAGTGATGGTGCGTGGTGAAGGTGTGTACCTGTGGGATTCGGAAGGTAAGAAAATCCTCGACGGTATGTCCGGCCTGTGGTGCGTCAATGTCGGTTATGGCCGCACCAGTATTTCGCAGGCGGTGTATCAGCAGATGGAGACGCTGCCGTTCTATAACAGCTTCTTCAACACCACCAATGTGCCTGCGGTGAAACTGGCAGCCAAACTGGCGAAAATCTCGCCGCCCGGCTTCAACCATGTGTACTTCACCGGCTCCGGCTCGGAAGGCAACGACACCAATCTGCGTATGGTGCGCCGCTACTGGGATGTACTGGGCTACAAGGACCGTCATACCATCATCAGCCGGCATAACGCCTACCACGGCAGCACGGTAGCCGGTGCATCGCTCGGTGGTATGGATGGCATGCATGCTCAGGGTGGCCTGCCAATTCCTGGTATCGCGCACATCGGCCAGCCGAACTATCTGGAGTCCGGTCGCGGCATGACGCCGGAAGAATTCGGTATCGAGGCAGCATCGTGGCTGGAAAAGAAAATTCTGGAAATCGGTGCGGATAAAGTGGCTGCCTTTATCGGCGAGCCAGTACAGGGCGCCGGTGGCGTGATCATTCCACCGTCGACCTACTGGCCGGAGATCCAGCGTATCTGCGACAAGTACGGCATTCTGCTGATTGCCGATGAAGTGATTTGCGGCTTTGGCCGGCTGGGTAAATGGTTTGCTTCCGAGCTGTTCGGCATCAAGCCTGATCTGATCACCTTCGCCAAGGGCGTCACCTCGGGATATGTGCCGCTTGGTGGTGTGCTGGTGGGCGATCGCGTGGCGAATGTGCTGATCGAGAAGGGCGGAGAATTCAATCACGGCTTTACCTATTCCGGTCACCCTGTTGCGTGTGCGGCGGCGCTGGAAAATATCCGGATTATCGAAGACGAAAAACTGGTCGAACGTGTCGCAAATGAGACGGGGCCCTACCTCAAGAAGCGCTTTGCAGAACTGGCCGATCATCCTCTGGTAGGCTATGCGGATAGCTGCGGTTTTGTTGCAGGCCTCAATCTGGTGCGCAAGAAAGCCGCCGTGGTGCATGATAATGAAGCGTTCGATGAATCACTGGCAGTGGGCATGGTGTGCCGCGGCTATATGTTCAACAACGGCATGATCATGCGTGCCGTTGGTGACCGCATGATTATCGCGCCACCACTGGTGATGACGACGGCGCAGATTGATGAAATGGTGGCCTTGATCCGTCACTGCCTGGATCTGACGTATGCAGATATCCAGCAGCGCGGGTGGGTATAGTTTTTGCTGAAGGTTAGACGCGAAGTTTCGTAGCACGGTTTTTTTTCTGGACGTATTCTCAATAGATCGAAAAAGGAAAATAATAATGACACCGTACCCAGCACTCAAGCATCGAATGTCCCGCGGAATCGCCACGCTGGTTTCCGCAGCAGCCCTGAGCGCAGCAGCCGCGCTTCCTGTCGCCGCGCAGCAGGAAGAGAAAGTTCTGAACATCTACAACTGGTCAGACTACATCGCGGAAGACACCATCAAGAACTTTGAAAAAGAGACCGGTATCAAGGTCCGCTATGATCTGTTCGATAGTAACGAAGTACTGCACGCTAAACTGGCCGCCGGTAAAACCGGCTACGACATCGTGGTGCCATC
>JAIELO010000099.1 GCA_019752915.1 Burkholderiaceae bacterium | reverse complement strand
GGGCGCAGCCTTTGCTGCCGGCATCGTCAACGGCCTGAAATCGCGCGCCGTCCTCGAAGCCGACCGCGTCGCCACCCCGTTTGCCTCGCCACGCCGTCTGGCCGTGTCGATCACCAAGGTGCGCGCTACCTCGCCGGATAAAGCCATCCGCGAAAAAGTCCTGCCGGTGGCCGTGGCGCTGGACGCCAACGGTAACGGCACCGCCCCGCTGGCCAAGAAACTCGCGGCACTGGGCTTCCCTGACCTGAGCGTGGCCGATCTGGAACGCGCCCAGGACGGCAAGGCGGAAAGCTTCTTCTACACCTACACGGCAGCCGGTAGTGCCCTGCACAGCGGCCTGCAACTGGCACTGGAAGAATCCGTGGCCAAGCTGCCGATTCCGAAAGTGATGAGCTACCAGCGTCCTGACGGCAGCACCGTGCAGTTCGTGCGTCCGGCACACAGCCTGATCGCCCTGCATGGTTCGAGCATCGTGCCACTGACTCTGCTCGGTCTGAGCGCTGGTAACGTCAGCGAAGGCCACCGCTTCCTGACCGCAGCGGGCCAGCGTCTGGTCACCATCAAGGATGCCGACAGCTACGCTGCCACGCTCGAGAGCGCAGGCAAAGTACTGGCCGGCGTCGAACAGCGCAAGGAAAAAATCCGCGCCGAACTGCTGGCCAAAGCCGGTGCCGATACGGTGCTGATGCCGGAAGCGCTGCTCGACGAAGTCGCCGCGCTGGTCGAATGGCCAGTGGTCTACGAATGCAAATTCGAAGAAGAGTATCTGGCCGTGCCACAGGAATGCCTGATCCTGACCATGCAGACCAACCAGAAATACTTCGCCCTGACCGATAGCAACGGCAAGCTGCGTTCGCGCTTCCTGATCGTGTCCAACATCGCGACCGACACGCCGGCCGCCATCATTGACGGTAACGAGCGGGTGGTGCGTCCGCGCCTGTCCGACGCCAAATTCTTCTTCGAGCAGGATCGCAAGAAGACCCTGGAATCGCGCCTGCCGCTGCTGGAAAAAATCGTCTATCACAACAAACTGGGTACGCAAGCTGCACGCGGCGAACGCGTCGCTGCACTTGCCGCCTACATCGCTGGCGCGATCGGTGGCGACGCCGCACTGGCCAGCCGCGCTGCGCGCCTGTCCAAGGCCGATCTGGTCACCGAAATGGTCGGCGAATTCCCTGAGCTGCAAGGCATCATGGGCACCTACTACGCCCGTAACGACGGCGAGCCGGAAGATGTGGCACTGGCCGCGTCCGAGCACTACCAGCCGCGCTTCGCTGGCGATGCACTGCCTTCGACCGTGACCGGCACCGCCGTGGCACTGGCCGACAAACTGGAAACGCTGGTCGGCATCTGGGCCATCGGTCTGGCGCCCACCGGCGACAAAGACCCGTTCGCGCTGCGCCGTCACGCACTGGGCGTGCTGCGCATGCTGATCGAAAAACGCCTGCCGCTGACCATCAGCGCACTGCTGGCACAGGCGGCACAGCTGTTCGCGAATGTGGCCGGCTTCAAGGATCCTTCGGCCGACGTCACCGTCTTCATGATCGACCGTCTGCGCGGCATCCTGCGCGAACGCGGCTTCTCGCCGAACGAAATCGAAGCGGTGGTGGCACAGAACCCGGACCGTCTGGATGACATCGTGCAGCGTCTGGAAGCGGTACAGGCTTTCGCTGCGCTGCCGGAATCGGCTTCGCTGGCTGCGGCCAACAAACGCATCACCAACATCCTCAAGAAGAACGAAGAAGCGCTGGCCGCGACCGGCGGTGCCGGCGTGAATACGACGCTGCTGCAGGACGTGGCCGAGCAGAAGCTGCATGCTGCCGTGGTACGCGTGCAGCCGGAAATCGAGGCGGCCTTCAGCCGTGGCGACTTCGCCGGCACCCTGAAAACGCTGGCGCAACTGCGCGACGACGTGGACGGCTTCTTCAACGACGTGATGGTGATGGCCGAGGATGTCGCGCTGCGCAACAACCGTCTGGCGCTGCTGTCCTTGCTGCACGGTATGCTCAACCGGGTGGCCGACATTTCCAAGCTGGCGGCCTAAATGGGAACGCCGTCTATTAAACTGATCATTCTCGATCGCGACGGCGTTATCAACCACGACTCGCCGGATTTCATCAAATCTCCGGCCGAGTGGATACCCGTACCCGGTTCGCTAGAAGCGATCGCCCGTCTGAATCAGGCGGGCTACCGGGTGGTGGTCGCGTCCAACCAGTCCGGCATTGCGCGCGAACTGTTCGACATGGCCACCCTCAACGCCATCCATCAGAAACTGCACAATCTGGCGCAGCAGGTCGGCGCCAGCATTGATGCGGTTTTCTTCTGCCCACACGCGGCAGCCGACAACTGCGATTGCCGCAAGCCGAAACCGGGCATGTTCACCGAAATTGCGCAGCGCTATAAAATCAGCCTGAAAGGTGTACCGACCGTCGGCGATTCGCTGCGCGATCTGCAGGCCGGCTTTGTGAGCGGCTGCGTCCCCTATCTCGTATTGACCGGCAAAGGTGAAAAGACCCAGGCCACCGGCGGTCTGCCGCCCGGCACGCTGGTGTTCCCCGACCTCGCCGCCATGGTCAATCATCTGCTCAAGAGTAGCGCGCCGGCCGCGTCAACGTCTGCCAGCTAAACAGTTTTTGGAGTCTGCATTGGGTCATCCTGTCTTATTTCTGCGTTCCCTGATTTTCACCATCGTGATGGTGATCTCGACCATCATCTGGGCCTGCGTGTGCTTCCTCGCCGCACCGCTGCCGTATAACCAGCGCTTCTACGTCACCGCACGCTGGAATGTGTTCATGATCTGGTGCCTCAAGGTGATCTGCGGTATCCGCTACGAAGTCAAAGGCGCCGAGAACTTCCCGGACGCACCGGCAGTCGTGCTGTCCAAGCACCAGTCAGCATGGGAAACCATCTTCCTGCTGCCTAACCTGCCACGTCCGCTGGTATTCGTGTTCAAGAAGGAGATTCTCTACATTCCCTTCTTTGGCTGGGCCATGGCGCTGCTGCGCATGATCCCGATCGACCGCTCGCAAGGCAAGAACGCCTTTGCGCACGTGGTCCGTCACGGCAAGCGCCGCCTCGCCGATGGCCAGTGGATCATCATGTTCCCGGAGGGGACGCGGATTCCGGTGGGACAGGCTGGCAAGTACAAAAGCGGCGGTACCCGGCTGGCCATCGAGACGGGCGCCGTGGTGGTACCGATCGCGCATAATTCCGGCGAATGCTGGCCAAAAAATTCTTTCATTAAGCGCCCCGGTCTTGTTACAGTATCGATAGGCAAACCGATTT
>JAIELO010000342.1 GCA_019752915.1 Burkholderiaceae bacterium | reverse complement strand
TCACTGGGTGATTATGGATATGACGTCGCAATCGACAGGTTATGAGTTGCAAAGCTATTTGCGAGCAGCGGCGTCGCTGCCGTCAACAAATCCCGGCAGGTGTAATCGACATCAGGGATAAAGCCGGCGGTCAACAGTCCGTCCTCGATGTTTGCCAGAAGTACGTACAGGAAATCACCTAGGGTTGTGATGTCGGTGCCGTGAAGCTCTCGTGTCAGTCGCTCTCGGGTGGAGCTGGGCTTCATGCGCCTCTCTCCAACTGAGGTGAAGTCTTGCGCCCAAACGGCGCCGCCCAAATTGCCGGCGTCTGGCCATGAACATCGACCCGCACCGGCATGATCAGCAGCATGTGGTCCGGGTGATCCGAATACTCAACAACGATGGCGCCATTCTCGTTGGCCTGCCAAAGGCGCATGGCCAGCGCCGACTTTCGCCCAGCGCCAGGATGTGCCTTCGCGGCCAGTTCGAAATAAGCCACCTGGGCAAACGCGCTGCACTGCTGTTTCAGCGCGCTGAAGTCCGGTAGCACCTTTTGCCACGATGGGAATTTTTCAGCTTCGCCCAGGCACTTGCCTGGCTGCACGAACAATTCGTCGCCCAGGCCATCCACGATCGTCAGGCGCTGCGTCTCGATGTTCAGGTGCACCGAAGGCTCGGGCAGATTGCGCGGCCCGGCGCAGTATTTGGCGGCGTCGCGGTTGATTTTGAAAATCACGGGTTCGTTGCAAATAGCCGTTGCATCGCGGATGCACATCATCGTGTGCCCGTTCGTAGCGACCAGGATGGCGCCGCCCTCCTGGCATGGCTCAATGCGGATCGACCGAATGTAATAGCGCGGGTCGTGGCTGCCGGCCACGAACGGCAACAGCGTCTTGATGTGTTTGGCTGCGAACTTGATCATGCTTGCGATTCCTTGTCGACGTTGCCGATATTTTCCAGGGTGCCCTTGCTTGGCGTAGTCGCATTGATTGCCAGGGCTTCTTCATGATCGCGCGCCAGGCCGGCTGCATCGTACTTCTCGATGGCCCACGCAAGGGCATAGCAGCACCAGACCATGTGGAACGTGTACACGGTAAAGTCGTGCTCGAAGAAGTCTTCGAAGTGCCAGCTATCGCGCGTGCCCCTGCTGCTTCGATCTGTGTGTTGGAATTCGTACGCTGCCCATATTGCACGGTCAACACCGCCATCTTCCAACGCGCCGAATACATCGCTTTCCACGGCTTCCCATAATTCGCGCCGGCCCTCCGCATCCAGTAGGTCATGCTCTTTGGCGCTTCGCACCCAGTCCACCCGGTAGCCGTTGATGACGCGCCTGAAGCGTTCTTCGCAGAACTCCTTGGCCTTGCCGCCATCGCGGCCGCCGTTCACTGCAATCAACTTCTCCGTCCAGTATCCGAGATTGATCTTCAGGCGCCGGCCATCTTTGCGCTGGTATCGGCGATCTGTGCGAAAGAATTCAAACATGTCTTCTGTCCGCTGGAACACGTAGGTTCCCATGTCGCCGGTGTAGCACAGGTGGCCCGGCCAGGTAATCAGATCGAAATACATGTTGCTCGTACCGGGTTCCTTAAAGCGGATGTGGCGGTGTACGCCTTCGTCGCGGATGACGCTCATTTCGTGCGCCGCCACATCATTAAGGAAGCGCTCTTCGGTGCAATCGTTCATCCCCGCGCCTCCCCGCCCAGCGCCGCCACCACGTCGCCCAGCATCTTCGCCAGTTCGCCGGTCATCAGCATGAAGTCACCATCGAACCGCTCATCGTCATTGCGCATGCTGCTCTGGCCATCCTGCAGTACGTCCAGCGGGCGCACCGATTTGATGGCCAGCGATTCGTCCAGCGTGAATGAAATCTTGCTGTCCCAGGTCATCGCCAGCCGCGTG
Organism: Burkholderiaceae bacterium; assembly: GCA_019752915.1. Classification (GTDB taxonomy): domain Bacteria; phylum Pseudomonadota; class Gammaproteobacteria; order Burkholderiales; family Burkholderiaceae_D; genus Rugamonas. The sequence goes on along the minus strand of JAIELO010000342.1, from coordinate 1,421 downwards.
CACTGCTTGCCGGCGTTGATGTGGCGACCGATGTCGTCCGGCTCCAGTGTGTGGCGTTTGTAGGCGATCTGGGCGCGGTTTTCGCCGGTGGCGCGCAGCGTGGCGTCCATGTCGATGGTAAAACCGGCTGGCGCATCATCCTCATGCAGCCACGCCGTCATGGCGCCAACTGGCGAGCGCTGCACGCGCAGGCTTTCCAGCGGCATGCGGTCGACCGCTTTCAGCAGCGCCTTGATCACTGCGTCGGCGCGGGCCGCGCTGGCGGCGTCCACGGCCAGCCAGCCGTTGACCGGATCGATCCAGACGCGCTGTACAGACTGGACCGGGAAGGCGCGCGGCAGCAGCTCGTCGGCGACGCGTTCTTTCAGCTCCTTCATCGCTTTCTTGCCGGGTGCGAAGCCCTGCGCCTCTTCCATTTTCGCAGCGCGGGCGCGCGCCACCTGGTTGATCACGGCGGCCGGCAGCAGCTTCTTTTCGGTGTGCAGCTGGACCAGATACTGGCGGTTCACGGCGTGCACCAGATCGCCATCCGGGCGCGGGGCGGACCAGCCCTGGCGCAGCAGTTCGCTGCTGGTCGGTGGTGTAAAGGCATGCGGCCGAAGTGCGTCAATCAACTGCTGCTGCGTGAAGTTCCACGGTGCCGGTATGCGGTAAAGCTGCAAATTCTTGAACCAAGTCATGGCTCGGGATTCCTTTCGGTGAAGATGGCCGGCGCGGCGCCGACATGTTTGTGTTTCGTCGTGATCGTCAGTCGGCGCATGCCGCTGGTTCGCGCGGCGGGCCGGGCGGCAATGCGCGCCACGCAACGACTTCCAGCACGCTGACCGGCATGGCGTCGGCATACCGCCACACGCCACCGTCGATATAGCCGGGGTAGACATCGCCGTCGGACGTCGCCAGCAGCACCAGCGATTCGTCATCGGGCGGCGTCTCGCTGCTGACCCAGGCTTGCTCGGCGCTCAACCGGGCGTTCTCGGCAGCCAGCCGCTGCACGTGCTGATATGCCGCGTACGCCGCTGACCACGGCGATGGGTAGCTATCCATCCAGGCGCGGAATTTCGTGGGCCGCATTTCAGTACGAGGTAGGCTGCGCGATCGCGCGCGTCAGGAACATCAGGCCGGTGCGGAAATTGGCGTCGGCGAGGCGGACCCAGTACTCCGGCGTGTCGCCGAGCTGATCCAGCGAAACGAGCTGGCCGATGCTCAGTTCAGCGTGCTCGCTGGTGTTGTCTGCGCTGGCGACCAGCGGCTGCGTGGTGACCTGGGCCACGCTGGCGATCAGTGCGCGCAGTTCTTCACCCTTGCCCTTGACCTGGTTCATCAGGTCGATTTCCGCTTGGCTGAGGTCGCGATATCCCTTGATTTTCTTGTGCTGGTTTTCCATTGCTGCTCCTGTTCGTTTTGATGGGTGATTCAATCGT
>JAIELO010000328.1 GCA_019752915.1 Burkholderiaceae bacterium | reverse complement strand
GTCAGCACATCGAAATACGCCTGGGCGACACGGGTAATCAGATCCTGCTGGGCTTGCGCAAACGCTGCTTCGGCAGTGGCCTGTGCCAGCTTGCTCTGCTGGTAGCTCTGCCAGTTGGCCCAGTTGAACAGGGGCTGGGTCAGCGACACGGTGTACGCATTGCTGTGGTTGTCATTATCGTTCTTGGTGCGGATGCCCAGAATATTCGACGCCGTAACATCGCCGCTGTTACGCAGGTTGCTGCCGCTGGCGGAAATATTGGGCAGCAGGCCGGCGCGCCCCTGAATGATGCGTTCCTGACCGGCGCTCAGTGACGAACGGGCGCTGGCATAGGTAGCGTCGTTGGTCAGCGCTTGCTGATAGATCTGGATCAGGTCGGCCGCCTGTGCATGGGTCGTCACATTAAGCGTCAACAAGGCGCTGGTGATCAGCACGGCGATAAGGGGTTTCTGCATTGCATTCTCCACGGGAGTCATCAAAAAAAGACGGCCTGTTCTACCACATGCTGACGCCGCGCCAGCACACTCAGTATTGCGCCATCGTGCTATCGACCTGCTGCGCCCAGGCATGGACGCCGCCGGTCAGGTTGTACAGCTTGCCAAATCCATGCCGTTCCAAAAACGCCGCCACCTGCAGGCTGCGCGCACCGTGATGGCAGATGCAGACGATCGCTGCATCCTCATCCAGATCATCGATACGGGCCGGAATGGTATGCATGGGAATCAGTTGCGCGCCATCGAGATGGCAGGTTTCAAATTCCCACGCTTCACGCACATCCAGCAGGACCGGATTGGGCCGCGCACTATCGGCCAGCCAGTCCGCCAGTTCCAGAGCACTCAGATGCTGCATCGACGACTCCGTCCCGTTCAGAAAGTGAAAGTCGACGTTGCCACGGCCGAGACCAGTGGTTTTACGTCGGTTTCGAACAGGGTACGGGTGTCGTAACCCGCTTCACCGGTGCGGGTGATCAGCTGGGCTTTCATCGCCGGCGACTGGCCGATGATGACCACCAGACGGCCACCGATACTCAATTGCTGCAACAGCGCTGGCGGCAGTTCCGGCAGCGAACCCGACACCACGATCACGTCGAACGGTGCGCCGCTGCTCCAGCCTTGCGCGCCATCGCCCAGTTCCACCGTCACATTGGTGACGCCGTTATCGGCCAGATTCTTCTCGGCCAGCGCTTTCAGCTCCGGCGACACTTCCACGGTCGTCACGTGACGGCCTTTATGCGCCAGCAGCGCCGCCATGTAGCCCGAACCAGCGCCGATTTCCAGCACGTTTTCATGCTTTTTCAGCTTCAGATCCTGCAGCAGACGCGCTTCGATCTTCGGTGCCAGCATGCAATTACCACCCGGCAGAGGGATTTCCGCATCCGCAAATGCCAGCGCTTTGTGGGCGGCAGGCACGAAATTCTCACGTTTCACCACCATCAGCAGGTCCAGCACGTCCGTATCGAGGACGTCCCATGGACGGATTTGCTGTTCGATCATATTGAAGCGGGCTTGTTCGATATTCATCTTTTGACTCGGGTCTGGATTAAACAAACCGTCATTTTATCGTTGAACTGGCATGGAGGCACATATTAACGACATGACGGGGTTTTCGCGGGAAATTGCGACAGTCTGCAGTTTCAGGGGGTTGAAGCTACCAAAATGGCAAATCTGGTGCGAACGAGGGGCGTGCACATCATGGGCGCGCCACTTCCAGACCGCGCAAAGTCACCTCGATCAGGGTCGCCATAAAGGCTTCCGGATTGATAGGCGGCATGCCGCAATCGGGCATATAGGCGTGCGTCCACATCATCAGCATCAGCACCGGCGCCACCAGTACGGGGGTCATCACGTCCGGATCGACGGGATGAAATTCGCCGCGCTCGATACCGCGCACCAGCACGCTGGCGATCAGGCGATTGCCGCGCGCCACCACTTCTTCATTGTAGAACTGTGCCAGTTCCGGGAAATGATTGCCTTCGGCCAGCATCAGCTTGGTGATCCCGGCCAGCGGCGTGGCGCAGATCTGGTGCCACCATTTCAGCAGAATGGCCCGTAACAATTCCGCGCTGGCGCCATCATGCTGGGCCGCTTCCAGCTCCGCTTCGCCGATCGGGTGGACGATATTCTCGCGCACCACGGCCTTGAACAGTTCTTCCTTATTCGCGAAATACAGATACAGCGTGCCCTTGGACACGCCGGCAATTTTCGCCACATCTTCCAGCCGGGTGCCGGCATAGCCGCGCTCGACGAACTGGTTGAGGGCTGCGGCCAGCAATTCCTGTGGCCGCGCATCCTTGCGCCGCTCCCAGCGTGGCTTGGTTTCTTGAGACGCTTGCATGGAGGCTCTTGATTTAACTTACTTTAACTGACTCATTGAGGCACGAATTAACTTACCTATCAGTCATTAATATAAGCGCAAGTATTGCCAGCGTCAAGGCGCCGCATCAAGACAGGGCATCACGCTGGCGCAACCTTGACCGCAGCATAAATACTAGGTCTACTAGCGCCACCCTATCCATTAGAACAATTCAGGAGCCACCCTTGGACATGTCCCCGGCACCGGCGCATAGCGCTGCCACCAGCCATACGCCTGCAAGCCAGCGCATCATTGCGCTGGTGATGATGCTGTTCTTCGCCTTCGGCTTCTGCACCGTGCTGGTCGATACGCTGGTTCCCAAACTGAAGGGTCTGTTCTCGCTGTCCTACACGGAAGCAATGCTGACCCAGTTCTGCTTCTTCGGCGCGTATTTCATTGTGTCCCTGCCGGCAGCCCGCCTGATCCGCCAGCTCGGCTATCTGGAAAGCGTCACGCTGGGGCTGGCCATCATGGCCGGCGGTTGTCTGGCCTTTACCCCGGCGGCCGAACACGGCAGCTATCCGGCTTTCCTGATGGCGTTGTTCGTGCTGGCAGCTGGCGTGACCATCGTGCAAGTGGCGGCCAATCCGCTGGCGGCACGGGTCGGCGATCCGCGCCATGCCCACAGCCGGCTGACGCTGGCGCAAGCCTTCAACTCGCTAGCCACCGCTATCGGCCCGCTGTTCGGCGCTGCCTTCATCCTCACCAATGAGGTCGCCATACCGGCAGCCAGCAGCCTGAGTGCTGACGCCCTGCGACTGGAAGCCGGTCGCTCGGTACAAACCCCGTTCCTGATGATCGGTCTGACGCTGGGCTTGCTGGCCGCGGTCTGCTGGGCTTGCCGTCACTGGGCACCGGCCAGTCAGGATGAGGCACAAGGCGGCAGTTACCGTGCACTGCTGCGCCGGCCGCGCCTGATGTTCGGCGTGCTGGGCATCTTCCTGTACGTGGGCGCCGAAGTGGCCATCGGCAGCATGCTGATCAGCTATCTG
>JAIELO010000269.1 GCA_019752915.1 Burkholderiaceae bacterium | reverse complement strand
CTCGCACCGCCCGCTTCTGACTCTCGCCGTGTTATTGCTTGCGCTAGGACCCGCAGCGGCAGGTCATGCCCAGTCCACCGCCCCCGCCACCGCCGGCATCAGCACGCCGGTCAGCAATCAGGATGCTGCCGGTGGCCTGAAAGCCGCACTGGAACAGGCGGGCAACCTCGCGGTGAGTAAGCTCGGCGCGGAAAACGGCTACCTGAATAACCCGCGCGTGCGCATCCCCTTACCAAAACTGCTGGAGCAAGCCCGCCCCTTGTTGAAAATGACCGGCAAAGGCCAGCAGCTCGATGATCTGGTGTTGCAGATGAACCGTGCAGCAGAGTCTGCAATCCCGCTGGCACGCCCACTGTTGGTCAACGCAGTGAAGAGCATGAGTTTCAGTGATGCCTGGGCGATTGTCAGAGGTGGCGACTCGGCTGCCACCGAGTATCTGCGCGAGAAAACGTCTGGCCAGCTGGGACAGGAGTTCCTACCCATCGTCAAGAAAGTCACCGACCGCGCCGGGCTGGCAGCCCAATACAACAGCACCATGGCGCTCGCACCCAAGCTCGGCGTGCAGCCCAAAGAATACGCGACGGTCGAAGGCTATGTGACCCAGCGCGCGCTCGACGGCCTGTACGTCATGCTGGCGGACGAGGAAAAGGCGATACGCGCCAATCCGGTCGCCAGTGGCAGCAAGCTCATCAGCAAAGTGTTCGGTGCACTCAAATAAGTGCGGTAAGTGTAGCGAGTACAGCCATTGCAAGCGGCCACTGCCCTGAACGGCAGCGCGCCCACTCAGGGCGCTGCCCGGAATAGCCCGCTTGCTGACACCGGCTGCTCTTGCAGCGGTGCACTACCTTACGTCAACAGATGCTGCCGGTATTGCTCGCGCAAACGGTTTTTCTGAATCTTGCCCGTGCCGCCCACTGGCAGGGTGTCGGCAAATACCACATCATCGGGTAACCACCATTTGGCCACCTTGCCTTCGAAGTGGGCCAGCATCTGTTCACGCTCAAGCGTCTGACCGGGACGACGTACCACCACCAGCAAAGGACGCTCATCCCACTTCGGATGCGGCACACCGATGCAGGCGGCCTGCAACACCGCCGGATGCGCCATCGCGATGTTTTCCAGATCAATCGTGCCGATCCACTCGCCGCCGGACTTGATCACGTCTTTACTGCGGTCGGTAATCTGCATGAAACCGTCGCTATCGATGGTCGCCACATCACCGGTCGGGAACCAGCCATCCTGCAGCACGTCGCCGCCTTCCTCCTTGAAGTAGCGCGCCACAATCCACGGGCCGCGCACCATCAGGTGTCCATAGCTGACCCCGTCCCACGGTAGCTCCTTGCCATCGTCGTCGACAATTTTCATGTCCACGCCGTAAATGGCATGCCCCTGTTTCTGCAGGATTTTGCGCTGATCCTCACGGCTGAGCTTGAGGTGTTTGCTTAACAGGCCGCCGGTGGTGCCGAGCGGCGACATCTCCGTCATGCCCCAGCCGTGGATCACTTCCACGCCGAACTGGTCGATCAGCGTATTCATCATCGCCGGTGGGCAGGCCGAACCGCCAATCACGGTGCGCCGGAAGGTGGAGAATTTCAGGCCATGTTCGGTGGCATAGTTGAGTAATCCCAGCCAGACGGTCGGCACACCGGCCGAGAATGTCACGCCTTCGCTCTCCATTAGCTCGTAGACCGATTTGCCATCCAGTGCCGACCCGGGAAACACCATCTTGGCGCCGGACAGGGGCACCGAGTATGGCAAGCCCCACGCGTTCACATGGAACATCGGCACCACCGGCATCACGGTGTCGCGCGAAGACACGTTCAACACGTTCGGCAAGGCCGACGCGTAGGCGTGCAGCACGGTCGAGCGATGCGAATACAGCACGCCCTTGGGGTTGCCCGTAGTGCCGGAGGTGTAGCACAGCGTGCACGCCGAGTTTTCATCGAACTGCGGCCAGTGGAAATCGTCCGAGTGGGCGTTGATGAGCTCTTCGTAGCACAGCAGATTGGCGATACCGGTCTGCGCAGGCATCTGCGCGGCGCTGCCCATCAGGATAAAGCCTTTGATGGCGGTGCAATGGGGCGCGAAGGCTTCCACCAGCGGCAGGAAGCAGACATCGAACATCAGGTACTGGTCTTCCGCGTGATTGCAGATGTAAGCCAGCTGTTTTGCATGCAGGCGCGGATTCATGGTGTGCAGCACCGCGCCGGAACCGGACACGCCATAATAGGCCTCCAGATGGCGATAGCCATTCCATGCCAGCGTCGCCACCCGGTCGCCCATCCGTACACCCAGTGCATGCAGAGCATTGGCCAGCCGTTTGGCACGCTGATGACAGTCGCGCATGGTGTAACGGTGCAAGTCCCCTTCGACACGGCGCGAGACGATTTCGCTACTGCCATAGTGACGTGCAGCAAACTCGAGGATGCCCGACACAAGCAGCGGCTGGTTCATCATCTGCCCCATAAGAGGACTCTGAGGGTACATGGCAGGCTCCGGAAAGATTGGTAATTTGTGAATCAGTGTGGGTGGCGACGCGCGCCAGCGTCAACGGTTTTCGATGCTGCAACGCAGCACTGGCAACTACGGTAAAATCGCCCTCGCTTTGCCGCTCATCGATCTTGGTTACACGCAGCGCAGCGCCGCATTCATGCACTGGCGCACCACTGGTATCACACTCGAACAGGACTTCACACCGTCATGCATCTGCCGCTGGACAACTCTTTCGCTGCCCTGCCGCCAGCGTTCTACACCCGTCTGATGCCGACGCCGCTGCCCGCACCGTATCTGGTCGCTGTCAGTGATGACGCGGCCGCACTGATCGGACTGAGCACTGAGCAAGCTGCTGGTGCACTCGATATCTGGGTCGGCAATGCCGTACCCGCGAGCGCACAACCGCTGGCAGCCGTTTATTCGGGCCACCAGTTCGGGGTCTGGGCAGGCCAGCTCGGCGATGGTCGCGCCATCCTGCTGGGCGACCTTGCCACTCCGCATGGTCCGATGGAACTGCAGTGGAAGGGCGCTGGTCTAACGCCCTACTCGCGCATGGGCGACGGGCGCGCCGTCCTGCGTTCCTCGATTCGCGAATTCCTGTGCTCCGAAGCGATGGCTGCACTCGGCATTCCGACCTCACGGGCGCTGGCACTGACCGGTTCGGATCAGGGCGTGATGCGCGAAACGGTCGAAACCGCCGCCGTGGTGGTGCGCATGGCGCCTAGCTTCGTGCGCTTCGGCTCCTTCGAGCACTGGTACTACCGCAAACAGCCTGCCGAACTGAAGATTCTGGCCGATTACGTGATCGCACGCTTCTATCCGGCCCTGCAGGAACAGGAAAACCCTTATGCTGCGCTGCTGCG
>JAIELO010000165.1 GCA_019752915.1 Burkholderiaceae bacterium | reverse complement strand
GTCGTGCCACGGCAAGCGCCAATAAACCTGCCGAGAGCATCAGCGCTTCGGTCGGTTCCGGTACGGCAGCGATGGATTGACCGATGGTCAGATTGTCCTGCATCACATAGATCTGATCTGTGGCGCCGCCATCGGGCAAGCCGAACGCAAGCGACTGGATCAGATGCGAGGACGTCAGGCCGAAGAAGCCCCAGTCCGTGGTGCCGAGTGCGATATTTTCGCTCGTGCCGTCCACGTATCGGACATAGACAGTGGCCGGTGCACCATTGCTAACATAGTCGAAGCCCACGCCAAACACGCCGCCTGTCTGCTGGATCGAGGTGGCGCTAAAATCCATCAGGTACGACCCATTGCATCCTGCGCAATAGCCATGCTGGCCAACATCGTACTCCGGGATCAGCGACAAATTCAGAAACGCCGTCGAGACATAACGGGTTTCATTGCGTACCGTGCTCATCTCCGCATTGCTCATCGAGAACTGATACGCAGGATTCTCATAGTCATCGGTGATGACATTTTTTAACTGTGCTGCGAAGTTGCTGCGATCCGCGAATAGGTTGGCGGCCTTGGCAGCGTCCATGGCAACGGTATTGAGGCTGGCAGCGGCCAGTAGCAGAATGATTTTTTTCAGTTTGATGGGTAAGGTCGGCATCAATATTCCCTGTACTCTTGTCTTAGTGTTATTGTTTTTTGAACCACGGGAATACTAACATTGTCTGCATAGGACTAGCCAGAGCTGGCCATGTCCTGTCGTCATTTTTGCAACATCCGGTACTCGCAGGTGCGCCGGATAGTACTTGCTGAAGTAGTGTTGAATGGAAATGCGGGCGACGGTACAGTCGTGGCTCTTAGCAACCACGACGACGGAGGATACCGTGATGGGACTTACCAGAATATTGCGCGCCAGTGCCCGGGCTCACCCGGCCATCCAGTCGGCAGCACTGTTATGCGCTCTGTACTTTATCTCGTGGCACCTGATCGCCTACTGGTCGAACATCCCCGGCTCGCTGTTGCTGTGAGTCGGTGAGCGTGGCGATACCGTATTTGCGCTGGGTGTGGGCAAACTGGGCTTCCAGTTGCGCCAGCGCGGCATGACCGGCGTCGAGCGAGCGCATCCGCGCGATCAGATTCGCACAATGTTTGCCTAACTGGGCTTCCCAGCCCAGATCGTCCAGCTGTTTCAGAATCGCCGAAGTCGCTGCCAGTGCCAGCGACATATTTGCCGGAGCTTTGCGCAGACCGGCATTGAGCGTATCGACCGCCGCGCGCAGGTCGCCCTGACTGCGCTGTTCGGATGCATGAACGAGCAATTCCTCGACCTGATGTTTGATTTCCTTGCTCATGCCTTCGGCCAGATCGTGGCGTCCGGCCTGTTCGAATACCTGCACTGCCTGATCCATCGAGACACCGCTTTCGGTGTCATTCATTAGATTCAGCATCAACTCGGAAGCCTGGGCATCCAGATTGGCATTCAGGCAGCTATGCACCACGCCAACTTTCAGCTGGGTCGACAGGCCCCGGCTGACGGCGATGGCACTCACGGCATTGCCAAACTCGGTTGCAGCACCGCTGCGGTTGCCCGTCATTTCGTGCATCAAGCCGGTAGCAATGGCGCGGCAGGCATCGACATTGGCGCCGCTGCGCATGGAACGCTCCATATCGCGGATTACGCCGCTAATCTGGTTGGCATCGCCTTTCTGGACCAGCGTCTTGACCAGTTTGACGTGGTCTTCGGGATCGCGGAATTCCGAATACTTGGCTTTGGCAACTACCTGCTTGTAGGCTTTTTCGGCGGCCGCCACATCGCCCGTTTCCAGCGCCACATCGCCCAGATGACGCAAGCGACCGACCAGATTCGGCGAAATCGACACGGCATCTTCGAGGATTTTCTTGGCCGCTTCCTGTTCGCCGAGTGCCGAATGGGTGCGTGCCAGCAAATCGTAGGCACTCATGAATTTAGGATGCTGCGCCAACAGATTGTCGAGCGTGATGCGCGCTTCTTCGAACTTCTCCTGAGCAAACTGGCAGCGCGCCACTCCCATCTGTGCCCAGGCGATCGCGCGGTTGATGACGATCACCTCATAGACCAGCTCGGCCTCGGCATACTCCTCCTGGCCCATCAGCAATTCGGCGCGCAAGCGGGCAAAATCGACGGCATACTGGGGATTGGCGGCCTCGCGCAGCCGGCATTCTTCAATCGCTTTGACAGGATTGCCCGCTTCAGCATACTGGTGCACCGGCAGAAAGACGCTGCGCCGGGTGATGGCGCGGCGCATGCGCTGTTGCAGCATGTCGACCGTGAACGGCTTTAGCACGTAATCGGTGGGAGTCAGTTCGGCCGCGCCGATCACTTTGCTGTATACACCTTCCGAGGTCAGCATGATGAAGATGCTCGACGCTGGCAGCAATTTGTGGGCGCGTAAGTCTTCCAGCAGTTGCTGGCCGTCCTGACCATTCTGCTCGCCACTGCCATTGCCGAGGTCGTACTCACAGAGCACGATATCGAACGGTTTCTTCGCCAGTTGCCGGATTGCTGTCCCGGAACTGACAGCGTAATCAATTTTGGTGATGCCGGCCTGGGCGAGCATATTGTGCAGGTTGCCGCGCATGCCCGGATTCGGGTCGACGATCAACACAGACAAGTCACTATATTCGGCCATCTTGGGAGTCTAAATTAAAGTTGAATCTAGCATACTCCAAGGCAACGTGGATTGTTACCAAAACCGCCAAAAAGGGCTATTTTTGGTCATTTTTTGTACCGGAAATAGGTGGAAATGTTGCTTTGGTGGCAGTTTTTGCGTGCAATTGTCGCTGTATAGACAGCGTGGTAAAGGGTATAATGCGCGCAAAGGAATTCTGCAATTCACGTAGCAAGACATGTATCCCATGCTCCATACCCCTTTAATCCGCAGCCACGCTGCATCAACCATCTTCCAAACATGTTGATTCTGCCGGGCTCCAACGCCCTGTCCGCCTTCCGTAGCCAACGCCTGTTGTCCCAACTGCAAGCTGTGCTGCCCGCCATTGCCGCCGTTCAGGCGCGCTTCGTTCACTTTATCGATGCTTCCGCGCCGCTGTCCGATGACGACAGCAGCCGTCTCGGTGCGTTGCTGACCTACGGTGAACCAGCGCATGCCGAGAACACCGACGGTGCTGTCGAAGAGTTCTTCGTGATTCCCCGTCTGGGCACCATTTCGCCGTGGGCTTCCAAAGCCACCGATATCGTGCACAACTGCGGTATGGCACACGTGAAACGGGTCGAGCGCGGCATCGCGTATCGCATCAACCTGAAAACCGGCATTCTGGGCAGCAGCATCGGTGCCACCAAGCACCTGAGCGCCGAGCAGACCGAAGCCGTGGTGGCCTTGCTGCACGATCG
>JAIELO010000110.1 GCA_019752915.1 Burkholderiaceae bacterium | reverse complement strand
GCGCCGGAAGGCTGCCATCAACTGGTCGGCGTCACCCCAGATTTCGGAATCGAAGCCGCTATTGCCAGCGTCGAACAGGCCTACGACCGTCCACTCGCGCTGGCCGAAGCGGATTTTTTCGCCGATACCGGCACCGTTGAAGCGCCGTGCGATGCTGGCGCCAGCGATGATTTCTGCCGCACCGGGATGGAACATGCGTCCGGCCGTGAGTTTAACTTGCGGGCGCAACGTCAGCGCATTCGGTGCAATGCCGCGAATGATGACGTTGGACGGTTGCGCCGAACTGCGCTTGATCAGCGAAATCAGCACCACCGTTTCCTTCGACAGCCATGGCTGACCGTCCGTGCCACGCGCGATGGCCGGATGGCTGGCGGCGATATTGGCCTGTACCCGGTCGATACCACTCTGTACTTCGGTTTCTGCGGCGCGCCGCACCAGCACCACGTTGTCGTATTCGCCAGTGGTGACCATGGTGTTGCGCAAGCCTTCATCGAGCATCAGTACAGTTGCAAATACGAACACCACCAGTGCCAGACCGGCGCCGGTCAGCGCCGTGGTCAGCCGGCGCGCCCACAGATTACGGGCCACGTAGGAAAGTGGAATTTTCATCCTATGCTCCGCAGGCCATCGACGATGTTGACGCGCACGGCGCGAATGGTGGGCGCGATCGCCGCGACCGCGCCTATGGCCAGGGCGGCCAGCAACTGCTGTAGCACGGTCAGTTGCGACACTTCGAACACCGGGAACATGGTGCCCATGACTTTGCCGAGGAATACCGAGAACGGGAACAGTAGCGCAATGCCTAGCCCTGCACCCACCAGTGCCAGTAGCAGCGATTCGCCGAAGATCATCTTGGCCAGAAAGCCCGGACCAAAGCCCAGCGCCTTGAGGGTGGCATATTCGCCCAGTCGCTCGCGGGCGCTCATCGCCATGGTATTGGCCATTACGGCGGCGATAATCACGATCACCACAAACGACACCACGCGGATCGCCATGACGATCGCTTCGGACATGGACACAAAACTCAGCTGGAAGGCTTTCTCTGTTTCGGTCAGCGTTTCGGCCAGTGAGTTGGCGAATTCCTTGTCGACGGCGGCAGAAATACCGGCAGCGTTTTCCGGCTGGTTGATCTGCACCACGTACACGCCGATCTGGTTGGCGCGGCGCGGCATGACTTTCTTGATCGTCTCGTTGACGTATTCCCAGTGGAAGAACAGGGTGGCCGTATTGGTGCTGCTCTGGCGGCCGTCATAAATGCCGCGTACCACCAGCTCCCAGTTGCCGGGGTAGATAGTGCCCTTGAGGGGGATGGTATCGCCCACCTTGAAGCCATACTGGTCGGCCAGCTTGCGTCCGACGATGCAGCCTTTGCGGTCATGCAGGAAGGCGTTGCGCTGCTCGTCCGGTAGCAGATAGTCGGGATAGATGTTCAGGTAGCTCTCGCCGGAAATGGCGAACTGCGCGAAGAAATTCTTGGGGTCCTTGTAGACCCCCTGAAACCAGTTGGCAAAGCCGACGCCCGTCACACCCGGCACGGCGCGGATGCGCGCCTGATAGGACAGCGGCAGCGGGAACACCAGCGAGGTTTTGTTGCGGGTGACCAGTGTGGTGTTGGACGCGCCTTCCGCACCGGCGTACCACGCGTCAACCACGGTTTGCAGCAGGCCGAAAGAAAAGATCGCCACCACCAGCCCGAGCACGGTCAGACCGGTGCGCAGCTTATGGCGCAGGGTGTTCTTGAGGATCAGCCGCAGCGAATACATGGTGCCTAGGCCGCCGAGGCGGCAAGCAGCTCGCCTTTTTCAAGGTGAATCAGGGTGCGTGCCTGTGCTGCCGCGTTGGCGTCGTGGGTGACCATGATGATGGTTTTTCCCAGTTGCTGATTAAGTTGCTGGAGCAGCGCCAGAATCTCGCTCGCGGAAGCGCGATCCAGATCGCCGGTGGGTTCGTCGGCCACGATCAGGGTCGGGTCGGTGACGATGGCGCGGGCAATCGCCACGCGCTGCTGCTGGCCACCGGACAGTTCGTTGGGGGTGTGGTCCATGCGGTCGGCCAGATTCACCATGGCCAGCGTCAGCTCGACACGTTCGCGCCGCTCGCGGCGGGATAGAGGCGTCAGCAATAGCGGTAATTCGACATTCTCGTAGGCCGTCATCACCGGCATCAGATTGTAGAACTGGAAAATGAAGCCGATGTTGCGGGCACGCCAGTTCGCCAGTTCGGACTCGCTCATGCCGGCAATGTCCAGCCCATCGATGCGCAAGATGCCGCTATCGGGCTTGTCGATGCCGGCGATCAGATTTAACAGGGTGCTTTTGCCGGAGCCGGAAGGACCCATCAGAGCGGCGAATTCGCCGGCCGGAATCGTCAGGCTGATATCGCGCAGCACTTCCACCACCTGATCGCCACGGCGATAGGATTTGGCCAGATGTTCGATGCGCAGCAGCGGTTCGGGCGTGACCATCTTGGGCGTGACCATCTTATTTCTTGCTCAGGCTAACGGCCGCGCCGTCATGCAGCTTGGCGTCCGGCGTCAGCACGACTTTATCACCGGCTTTGATGCCTTTCACTTCGACCAGTTCGCCCAGCTTGCGGCCCTGCGTCACGGCGATCTGCTTCACTTTGTCGCCGTCGACCATAAATACCACCGGCTTGCCGTCACGGCTGGTGATAGCGCCCGCCTGCACGGTGGTAATCGCCTGCCGGTCTTCGGCTGGCACGGCTTTCGACAGGAAGGCCACTTTGGCGCTCATGTCCGGCAGCACGCGCGGGTCGTGATCGGCAAAGCGCACTTTGACCAGCAGGGTGGCTTTGCTACGATCCACAGTAGGCACCATGCGCGAGACGGTACCGGCCAGATGCAGTTCCGGGAAGGCGTCCAGCGTAATCTCCGCTGGCTGGTCGACGCGGATTTTGCTCAGGTTCGATTCCGAGACGTCCGCTTCCACTTCCAGCGTACTCATGTCGGCAATGGTCACCACCGCGCCTTTGCTGTCGGCAGCGGACGAGTAGGGCGTGATGTTGTCGCCCACGTTGGCGCTCTTGGTCAGTACCACCGCGTCAAACGGCGCGCGGATCAGGGTCTGGTCGAGCGCTACCTGTGCCACCTGTGCATTGGCGCGCGCCGCGGTGATGGCGGCCTCGTAACCGGCAATGCTGGCACGTGCCTTATTCAGACGCGCTTGCGCCGTATCGTAAGCGGAGCTGGTGATGAATTTTTGCGCCAGCAGTTCGCTGGTGCGTTTGAAGTTGGCCTGCGCATCGGTCAGTTCTGCCTGACCCTGCGCCAGATTGGCCTGTGCCACCTTGATATTGGCCTGTGCCTGTCCCAGCGTGGCGCTAACGTCGCGGTTTTCCAGTCGTGCCACGATTTCGTCTTT
>JAIELO010000373.1 GCA_019752915.1 Burkholderiaceae bacterium | reverse complement strand
CCACCCGCTGCTGCTGGCCGCCGGACAGCTGACCGGGGAATTTGTCCTGCTGCGCCAGCAAGCCGACCCGCTCCAGATACTGCAAGCCGCGCGCCATCGCTTCCTCGCGGCTGCGCCCCAGCACCTTGATCTGCGCCAGCGTCAGGTTGTCACGCACCGATAAATGCGGGAATAGTTCGAAGTTCTGGAACACCATGCCGATCCGCGCACGCAGCGCCGACAGGTCGGTTGCAGGATCGTTGACCTGCACGCCATCGACCCGGATTTCGCCCTTCTGCACCGGTTCCAGCCCGTTGACCGTCTTGATCAGAGTCGACTTTCCCGAGCCGGATGGCCCGCAGATCACCATCACATCGCCTTTTTCCACCCGCGTCGAGCAGCCGGAAAGCACCTGAAACTGGCCATACCACTTGCTGACGTTGTTCACTTCAATCATATTTCGATCAACTCTGTGCTGAATAAATAAAACCGTCCGCAAGCCTGTGGATGCGGCACTGCAAGCGCTTGACAGCACTCCAGACCCCAAGGATACTGCGAAACTTGCCAATAGTTTCATCAGCCGGACCATAAAATACCAGCTGCAGCCTACGCCGGAACCAGTATGCGGCGGCCACCCCGCCCTCTGCGCAGGCCCAGAGAGACACTACCACAGGAAACTCACAACATGCATAAACAAAGCCGATTGACCACTTACATCCTCGTGGGCCTAGCGCTCGGCATCTTTGCCGGCTACCTCGCCAACGTCAACATGGCCAAACCGGTGGAGTTTGCCGACTACATGGCGCTGATCACCACCCTGTTCCTGCGCCTGATTAAAATGATCATCGCGCCGCTGGTGTTCTCCACGCTGGTGTGCGGTATCGCCAAAATGGGCGACACCTCGGAAGTGGGCCGTATCGGCCTCAAGACGCTGGGCTGGTTCTTCGTCGCTTCGGTGATGTCGCTCAGCCTCGGTCTGATTCTGGTGAATATCTTCCGTCCGGGCGACGCCCTGCTCGGTCACCTTGCCGCTACCACGGGCAAAGTCGAACTGGCGACCTCCGGTCTGACGCTGAAAGAATTCGTTACCCACCTGGTGCCATCCTCCATCGTGGACGGCATGGCCAAGAACGAAATTCTGCAGATCGTGATCTTCTCGCTGTTCTTCGGCTCCGCTGCGGCAGCCGTGGGCGACAAGGCCAAGGTGATGGTCGACGCACTCGATGGCGTGGCGCACGTCATGCTGAAAGTCACCGGCTACGTCATGCAGTTCGCACCGATCGCAGTATTTGCTGCCGTTTCCGGCGTGATTGCCAAGAATGGCCTAGGCGTACTGTCCACCTACGGTGTGTTCATGGCCGAGTTCTACTTCGGCATTGCGCTGCTCTGGTTGCTGCTGATCGCGGTCGGTTTCCTGTTCCTGAAAGGCCGGATCTTCTCGCTGCTGCGCGAACTGCGTAGCCCGACCTTGCTGGCCTTCTCCACCGCATCGAGCGAAGCGGCCTATCCGAAAACGCTGGAAGGTCTGGAGCGCTTCGGTGTGCGCAACCGTCTGGCCGCTTTCGTGCTGCCTATCGGCTACTCCTTCAATCTGGATGGCTCGATGATGTACTGCACCTTCGCCACCGTGTTCATCGCACAGGCCTACGGCATCGAAATGTCGCTGGGTCAGCAGATGACCATGATGATGGTGCTGATGCTGACCTCCAAAGGCATGGCCGGTGTGCCACGCGCCTCGCTGGTGGTGATCGCGGCCACGCTGGGTCAGTTCAACATTCCGGAAGCCGGCATGCTGCTGTTGCTGGGTATTGACCACTTCCTCGACATGGCCCGTTCCGCCACCAACGTGATTGGTAACGGCGTCGCTACCGCCGTGGTGGCCAAGTGGGAAGGCGAGCTGGCCGCGCCGGGCGAAACCGATCTGGTACGCGCCCGCTAAGGCAAAGCTGCTCAACGGGGCACCTTACCTCGCCCCAGACAACAAAGGCCACTCACGTGGCCTTTGTTATTTCCGGCGCCGCTATTGGCGCCCTTGCAAAGCTATCGGCTTAGGGCTGGCCAGCGTAACCGCGCACCAGCTGGTAGAGGAAGCTACGGCCTTCCATCAGCGACTGCACGCCGATGTATTCGTTCAAGCCATGGATGTTGCCCAGATCAGGCGTCAGGAAAATCCCGCTGATGCCGTAGGTCGGAATCCCGGCAGCGTTCAGGAACTGGCCATCGGTCGCACCGGATTGCAGAATCGGCAGCACCGGCACGCCCGGCCACATCTTCGCAGTCAGCTTTTCCACCGGCTCCATGATGGCGCGGGTTAGCTCGGGCGGTGCCGAATTCTCGCCACGAATTTCCAGCGTCTCCACCTTCACGGCAGGATCATTGATCGCCTTCACCAGCGCCAGACGGACTTCCTCCTGCGAGACGCCGGGGAAGATACGGCAATTGACGTTGGCGCGGGCGCGCTGTGGCAGTGCATTGGTAGCGTGACCGGCATCGAGCATGGTCGCCACACAGGTGGTGTGCAGCATGGTGGACCAGCTAATATCACGGCTATCAAGCAGCGCAACAGACTTCGCATCCTTCGGGTTCTTCTCGACCGCCAGCATGGCTTTCGCCACATCCGGATGGCCTTCACTCGCCTGCATCTTGGCCATGCCCTTCAGGTAGCCGCGGCTACCATCGGTCAGCTGATTCGGGAATTGGAAGGTCTCGATTTTTTTCAGCGCACCGGCCAGCTGATAGATGGCATTGACCTTCTGCGGCCGCGAACTATGGCCGCCGCGATTGGTCACTTCCAGCCGGTAGTTCTGCGCCACTTTCTCGCCCGCCTGCACCGTCATCGACACCCGTCGTCCCGCAGCATTCAACTCGCCACCAGCGCCTTCGTTCAAAGCGAAACCGGCATCGATCAGTTCACGGCGATTCTTGGTCAGCCACTCGGCACCGTTGAACGCACCGGCGGTTTCTTCGCCGCAGGTGAGCGCCATCTTCAAGGTGTGACGCGGTACATAGCCCTCGGTCTTGAAACGCACCAGCGTATCGGCCCAGATAGCAGCTTGCGCCTTATCGTCCACCACGCCACGCGCGAAGAACTTACCATCTTCCTCGATCAGCGTGAACGGATCGCGGGTCCAGTCTTCGCGCCTGGCTTCCACCACGTCGATGTGCGCCAGCAGCAGGATCGCTTTGGCTTTCGGATCACTGCCCGGCAGCAGCGCTACCAGACCGCCCTCTTTCGGGTGCGCCGGATCGGCAAACAGGTGCAGGTCCGCGTCCGGGAAGCCGGCCGTTTTCAAACGTGCGGCGATGCGCTCGGCCGCCAGCGTGCAGCTGCCGGACGACAGCGTGGTGTTGGTTTCCACCAGTTCCTTGTACAGCGCACGGAACTGCGCCTCGGTCGGATCAGCATACGCGCTTTGCACGCAAGCCATCA
>JAIELO010000070.1 GCA_019752915.1 Burkholderiaceae bacterium | reverse complement strand
AACCGCTTTCTGATAACAAAAAACCACCACCTCTCCGGTGACACGCAGCGCGTGCCCGGACAGGTGGTGGTTTTTTTTGTGCTGCGGGCGCGGTGCGCCGCGCGCATCAGATGGCCGGTGCGGTCACGGCGACAGCCGGTGCTTCGCTGCGCAGTTTGTCCAGCATTTCCAGCGTGGCCGGCATCATGTTCATGATGCCGTGGTAGGCGCAATATTCGCAGAAAGCTTCTTCTGGCGACATTACGCTAATGCTGGCATCCGAGTGGCCGCGACGGCGCAGGGCGCGCAGACAGCCGGCATCCATAGTCCTTGGGTTCATGTGCTATTTCCCTTTCTGTAAAAAAATAGCGGGTAGCGTTAATCGACATGAGCCATTATAGACCTAAAAAATGCCGTACGGCAACTAAATGTGCAATTGTTCCATTGTCTTGGACGAAATCTCAATTTTGTACGGTGCGCGTGGCGAGTTGCCGGTGCAAACGCCATACCAGCAACATCGCCCCCACGGCGGACGCCACCACCACATAGCCGATCCGGTCGAAATGCTGCAGGTGCCCATCGGCTGCCTGTACCACAATATGGCCGGCCAGCACCGAGGCCAATCCGCCTGAAAGTTGCTGGATCGAGGCGCTGATGGCGTTGAAAGCGCCGCGTTTGGTGACCACCGGCACGCCACTCATCATGGCCTGGACGGGGATCATGCGCGAGAAAATCCCGATAAACAGTACGGTATTGACGACGATCAGTACTGCCAGCGACGTCTGGCCCAGATGGGTGTAGATGAGTACCATGACAATCGACAGCACGGTGCCGAACAGGTAGACGCGGAACTTGCCGAAGCTGTCAGACGCTTTACCTACCAGTGGGCCGATGAAGATGGTGCACAGCCCTGTGACCAGATAGATGGTGGGCAGGTGGTCGAGTGATATGCCCAGATTATTGACCACGTAGGCACTGCCGAAGGGCATCAGCATGAAGCCACCCGTGCTCAGTAGGGCAGTGATGGCGAAGGCGAGTAGATGTTCCCGCTCCGTCAGGGTGTGATACAGGTGTAGCCAGGCGCTGTGTTCCTGTGGCTGCTTGAGATGGGCATTCACCGGTTGCATCTGCCACGCTACCAGCAGGCCGCCGCACAGGCCGAACGCGGCCATGGCGAGAAACGGTGCATGCCAGTTCCATTGATTGGATAGATAGATGCCGGCCGGCAGGCCGAGCACCTGACTGGCGGCAAACGCGGTCTGGATCAGCCCCATCACGCGGCCACGCTGGGCCGGTGCAAACAGGTCGGTGGCAATCGCCAGCACCACCGAGCCGATCACGCCGCCAAACAGGCCGGTGACGATGCGCGCTGCCAGCAGCGACTCGAAGCTCTGTGCCATGCCGCACCACAGGGTGCCGAGGATGAAACCGGTGTAGAAAAACAGCAGCAGGCGTTTGCGATCATAGCGATCGGCAATGCCGGCCGTCAGCAGGCCGGCAATCCCGGCGCTGAAGGCGTACGCCGAGACCACCACGCCGAACTGGCTGGGGCTGATACGCAGGGTCGGCATGATGACCGCGCCCAGTGGCGACATCAGCATGAAGTCGAGAATCACGGCGAACTGCAGGAATGCCAGCATCGCCACGGTGATTTTCTGGTAGCCGCTAAATGGTGCGGCAGCCGAAGCTGCGGCAGCCGATGCTGCGCTTGCTGGCGCGGCAGCAGTTGCCGCGCCGGAGGTCTGAGTCAATTCCTGCTTCATGTCGCCGATTCGTCCTGACGCGGGCGGCAGAAGCTGCCGCGATCTTTATGGAACTGGGCGCGTTCTTCCGCCGTCATGGCTTGCCAGCGTGCCCAGCGTTCGCGATGGGAGTGGCCATCGCCATGACCGTGACGACCACGGAAGCCGCCAAACAGGATACGGCATAGTAGCAGCAAACCCAGCGCATGCCAGTAGTCGACGCGCTGGCAGCCTGCGAACAGGTCGGGCATCACGGCATTCCAGAGCAGCATGACGACGCCGGCCAGTGCGGCGATGGCGGCCAGAATCAGGGGGATGAATAACAGTTTCTTTTTCATGGCGGTTCTCCTTAATCGGGGTCGTACAGATATGCGAGGCGGGCACGCAGGTATTGCACGGCGTAGCGTTTGCGTGCCAGCAGGGTATTGAGCGGGGTGCCAGTGGCTTGCGCCATTTCTTTAAAGCTGATGCCATCGAGTTCGTGCGCGACAAACACTTCGCGCTGGGCAGCCGGTAACTCTTCCAGCGCGGCCTGTAGTTCTTCCAGCAGCATGGTGCGCGCGTAGGCTTCTTCCGGGCCCGCATCCGGCGAGGGTAGTAGCAGGTCGAGGTGATAGCTGTCGTCGTCGTCCTCGCCCGCCGCGCCCAGATCGGCCAGCGCTACTTCCTTTTTCTTGCGGAAGCGGTCGATGATGCGGTTGCGCGCCACCCGGAACAGCCATGCGCTGACCTGTTCTATCGGTTCCGGCAGACGGTAGGCTTGCACGAACTCGTGGAATACATCCTGCAGAATGTCGTCGGCATCGGTGGGGTCGCTGACGCGGCGGCGGATGAAATTGCCCAGACGTGAGCGTTCCTTGAGCACGGTGGCGGTAATGGCCTGTTCTGTCATGGTGTGCGCGGAAGTCATGCCTTGTAGACGGGGCAGGGAAGCCGATATTGTAGACCTCACCATAAAAAACGCCACCGGCTTTGAGGCGGTGGCGTTCTAGGGAGGCATTACCAGTGTTGCTGGTAGTGCCTAGGCG
Organism: Burkholderiaceae bacterium; assembly: GCA_019752915.1. Lineage (GTDB taxonomy): Bacteria > Pseudomonadota > Gammaproteobacteria > Burkholderiales > Burkholderiaceae_D > Rugamonas. The sequence goes on along the minus strand of JAIELO010000070.1, from coordinate 660 downwards.
TCGTGATTAACGATCGCCGTAGCTGCGACGGGCGCCGTCGCTGCTGCGTGGGTTACTACCTTTGTAGCCGCCTTCCTTGCGCGGTGCTGCGCCCGGCTTGCTGAAGCTACGCTGGCCTGGCTTGGCGCCAGTGCGGTTGTCGCCTGGCTTCCAGCCGCCCGGACGTGCGCTCGAACGTGCTGGCGAGCTGGTTTTCTTCGGCTCGTAACCTTCGATGACGTTGACCGGAATCAGCTGCTTGGTGAAACGCTCGATGCGCTTTACGTTCATGCCTTCGGCGTGGTTGACCAGCGAGATGGCCAGACCATTACGGCCAGCGCGACCGGTACGGCCGATGCGGTGGACGTAGTCTTCCGGGAATTTCGGCAGATCGTAGTTGAATACGTGGGTGATGGTCGGCACGTCGATACCGCGGGCGGCAACGTCGGTGGCGATCAGAATCTTCACCTGACCGCGACGCAGGCTGTCCAGCGTACGGTTACGGGCGCCCTGGTGCATGTCGCCATGCAGTGCGGCAGCCGAGAAACCGGCGATGTTCAGACGGTCGGCGATGGTGTCGGCGTCACGTTTGGTGGCGGTGAAGACCACGGCCTGATCCAGCGCTTCGTCGCGCAGCAGGTGATCCAGCAGGCGATTCTTGTGCGACAGATCGTCGACGAA
>JAIELO010000208.1 GCA_019752915.1 Burkholderiaceae bacterium | reverse complement strand
GGGGGCCCGGCCGGCGCGTATTCGCAAGCTCATTAATCTGGAAGGTGGCGGCTTGCGTTCCAGTCGTCCCGAGCAGACCCCGGGCCGCTATGCAGCCTGGCTCGATGGTCTGGGTGCGCTGCCGGCGCTGCGCACCTACGCCAGCGAGGCCGAAGTAGCGGCGCGTTTGCAGAAAACCAATCCGCGCCTGAGCGATGCGCGCGCCGCGTTTCTGGCGCAGCACTGGTCGGCGCAGAATGCCGAGGGGCGCTGGGAGATCCTTGGCGATCCGGCGCATAAACAGCACGGCCCGCTGCCCTATCACTCGGAAGATGTGCTGGCGTGCTGGAGCGCCATCACGGCGCCGGTGCTGTGGGTCGAGGCGGCCCAGACCGATATGTGGAGCTGGATGGGCGGGGCCGCCGAAGGGCGCACCGAACTCGACTTCCGGCTCGGCCATTTGCGTGCCGTAGAACGCCATATCCTGCCCGATGCGGGCCACATGCTGCACCATGACCAGCCGGAAGCGCTGGCGCAACTGATCGAGGCATTTCTACAGAACTAGCCGCCTACGTGCAGTCTGTGCAAGAAGCGTACAATGCAAGCTTCCCCGCTGCGTTCCCTGATCACGTATGTTAAAAGTCGATTTACACTGCCATTCCAATGTCTCCGATGGCGTTCTGACGCCTACGGCCGTCGCCCACACGGCGCGTGCTGCCGGCGTGGACGTGTGGGCGCTGACCGACCACGATGAAGTCGATGGCGTGGCCGAAGCGCGTAGCGCTGCGCAGGCGCTGGGCATGCAGTTTGTGAGCGGGGTGGAAATCTCGATTACCTGGGCTAAGCAAACGGTGCACATCGTCGGTCTGCAGATCGATGAAACCCATGCCGGCCTGTGCGCCGGGCTGGCCGCCACCCGTGCCGGGCGCGATAACCGTGGCCGCCAGATTGCCGCCGAGCTGGACAAGGTTGGCATCCACGGTGCCTACGAAGGCGCGCTGAAATTTGTCGGTAATCCCGATCTGATGTCGCGCACCCACTTTGCCCGCTATCTGGTCGACCAGGGTGTTTGTGCGAATATCCCTGAAGTATTCAAGAAATATCTGTCGGAAGGCAAACCCGGCTATGTGCCGCACCGCTGGGCCACGCTGGAAGAATCGGTGAACTGGATCCGCGCAGCGGGCGGTATCGCCGTGATCGCCCACCCGGGGCGCTATAAATTTAATGCCATGGCACAGGGGGTACTGTTTGATGAATTCAAGCAGCTCGGCGGGACCGCCATCGAAGTGGTCACCGGCAGTCATACCCCGGACCAGTATCCGGAATATGCGCAGTTGGCAAAGCACTACGGCTTTCTGGCTTCGCGCGGCACGGATTTCCATGCGCCGGGCGAAGCGCGTGTCGATTTTGCCCAGTTGCCACCCCTGCCAGCCGGCGTGACGCCCGTCTGGCATAACTGGTTTTGAGTCGCACTCTTGAGTCACGCTCTTGAGTCGCAATCCTGAGTTGTCCTGTCACCCACACCCTTGAAAACCGGCGGACTGGGCCGATATAAGTGGCGCCGTCCCACCTGGAGACCTGAAAATGAAACGTATTGTCCTGTTTATTCTGACCAATCTGGCCGTGATGCTGGTGCTGTCGATCGTGCTGTCCGTGCTGGGCATAGGCCGTCCCGGTAGTGGTAACACCCTGCAACTGGGCAGTTTGCTGGCGTTTTCGCTGGTGGTGGGCTTTACTGGCGCCTTTATTTCGCTGCTCATTAGTAAGCCGATGGCCAAATGGTCGACCGGCGCGCGGGTGATTAGCTCGCCCGCGTCGTCGACTGAATTGTGGCTGGTCAACACGGTGGCCACGCTGGCCGCACGGGCCGGCATTGCCACCCCGGAAGTGGCGGTCTACGACGGCGAAGCGAATGCCTTCGCCACGGGCGCGTTCAAAAATTCCGCGCTGGTAGCAGTGTCCACCGGCCTGCTGGAAAGCATGAACCGCGATGAAGTGGAAGCGGTGCTGGGCCATGAAGTGGCGCACATTGCCAACGGTGACATGGTCACCATGACCCTGATTCAAGGCGTGGTGAATACCTTTGTGGTGTTCCTGGCCCGCGTGGTGGGCTTCTTTGTCGACAAAATGTTGCTCAAGAACGACGACAGCGAGCGACGCGGCCCCGGCATCGGTTACATGATCACGGTATTCGTGTGCGAAATCATCTTTGGCCTGCTGGCCTCGCTGATCGTGGCGTGGTTTTCGCGTCAGCGCGAATTCCGTGCCGACGCCGGTTCGGCCCGCCTGCTGGGCAGTGCTGTGCCGATGCAGCACGCACTGGCGCGTCTGAACGGCCTGAGCCCCGGGGAATTGCCGCAATCTATCGCAGCGGCCGGGATCAGCAATGTGGCGGGCTGGAGCGAGCTGTTTTCCACCCATCCACCGTTCGAACAGCGTATCGCTGCCTTGCGTAGCGTACAATCTTAAGCCTACGTCACAGCGGCTACGGCCAGCGCAACTATGAGTCAGTTTTTCCAGGTACATCCCGTTAATCCGCAGCCGCGGCTGATCAAGCAGGCGGCGCAGATTGTTCATGATGGCGGCATCGTCGCTGTACCAACCGATTCCTGCTACGCGCTGGTCTGTCATCTGGACGATAAAGCGGCGGTCGAGCGCTTGCGCCGCATCCGTGGCGTGGACGAAAAACACCATCTGACCTTGCTGTGCCGTGACCTGAGTGAAATCGGCGTGTATGCGCGCGTCGACAATCGCCAGTTCCGTCTGCTCAAAGCGGCCACCCCGGGGCCGTTCACCTTCATTCTCGAAGCGACCAAAGTGGTGCCGCGCCGGCTCAGCCATCCGTCGCGCAAGACCATCGGTCTGCGCGTGCCGGAAGACGCTATTGTGCATGCCTTGCTGGAAGTGCTGCAGCAACCTCTGCTGGGTACCACCCTGATTATGCCGGGCGAGACGGAAGCGCTGAATGATGCCGATACCATCGTCGAGCGACTCGGTAAGCAGATCGATCTGGTGATCGATGGCGGTGCCTGCAGTATGGCGCCGACCACGGTGATCGACCTGACGGGAGCGGATGCAGAACTGATCCGGCAGGGCAGGGGCGATGCCTCGATGTTCGGGCTGTAAGCCGGACGCGCGCCATGCGTCGTGGCACAGCGCCGCCGCTGCCACACAGTATGCAATCAACACTAAGTCAATACTAAGCTGATGCTGGCAAGGTCTGGTGATTAACGGGGTATCTGTGCCGGCCCTTGACGGCACTGCTTGGGCTGACTGCGCCCTCTGGTAGAATCCCTTCATGAACGAAACCGACAGCCTTATCCAAACCATTACGGTTTATCTGATTCCTGTACTTTTTGCCATTTCCCTGCATGAAGCAGCGCATGGCTACGTGGCGCGCTATTTCGGCGATCCGACAGCCGCCAATGAAGGCCG
>JAIELO010000340.1 GCA_019752915.1 Burkholderiaceae bacterium | reverse complement strand
ATACTGGCGCTGCTGTCTACCGCCAACGCAGTCTTCCATGCGACGGCGCTGGGCTGGCTGGATTTGCCACCGGCCGCGCCCATCCATGCGGCGATCTTCCTGATTGTACTGATCGAAGCGGCCATCGGTACCCGCGTGATTCCCATGTTCACCCGCAATGGTGCACCCGGCACAGCGCCGCTGGTGCAGCCACGACTTGACAAGGTCTCGCTGGGCCTGCTGGTGCTGGCGGCGGCTGGCTGGTTGCTGTCCTTCCCCGCATGGCTGTTCGGTCCGCTGGCACTGGTGGCGGCCGCCTTGATTCTGCTGCGGCTGTGGCGCTGGGATGCACTGAGTACGCTGTCGCGTCCCTTGCTGTGGATTATGCATCTGTCGTATGCGTGGATTGCTGTCGGCCTGGTCCTGCTGGCACTGGCGCGCTGGCAACTGGTCAGTGCCAGTACCGGCTTCCATGCGCTGACCGTGGGCTCCATGGCGGGGCTGATACTGGGCATGATGACGCGCACCACGCTGGGCCACACGGGCCGTCCGCTGGTAGCAGGGCGCGCCGAAACGCTGATCTTTGTGCTGATTCAGGCCAGTGCGCTATTGCGGGTCGCGACGGCACTGGGCTGGGAAAGCCAGCATGGGCTGGTGATGCTGCTAGCCGCCAGTTGCTGGACACTGGGCTTCGCTAGCTATGTGGTGGTGTATCTGCCGTATCTGAGCGCGCCGCGTGTTGATGGAAAACCCGGTTAACAGCTGATCTTTTAAGTGAACTTTTTGATCTGCGTCATGGAACGTCGCGAGGCTTACGGGCATAGTGCCGACCATTAGGAGGGCAGTATCATGGAAGAGCGCGGCTGGAACCCGGAGATGGCACTGGGAATTCCCCTGTTCGACGAAGCGCATCAGGCGCTGGCCGAACAGATTGATAGTTTGATGGATGCAACGGACGAGGAATTTCGCGCCGGACTGGATCTGCTGATCGAATGTCTGGAAGATGATTTCCGGCACGAGGAAGCGCTGATGGAGACCATCGAGTATCCGGGGCTACGGCAACACCGGGAACAGCATGCGCGGGTGCTGGCTAGTCTGCATCAGCTCGATGAACAGGATATTGCGGCTGGCAAGGCCGCAGTGCGACTGGTGCTACCATGGTTCCACGCCCACCTAGCGACGGCAGACACCGCACTGGCCAAGGCCTTGCAGGCAAGCGCGGGCTCGCTACCAGCAGCGTTGTAAATCGTCACACGGGCGGCCCGTATGAGTCGCTTTCATGATGCTGTCATAAAAACTTTCTAGACTTTCCATTTTTACCATACCCACCGGAAAGTCTCATGAAGAATTCGCAGCAGAAGTTGATTCGTTCGACCATGTCGGCGCAGGTACTGGCCGCGCTGGCCTTGATGTGCAGCGCTGCACAGGCCCAGACGCAAACGCCTGCCGTTGACGAGTTGCAAGTGTCGGAAACGGCACTCGATGCCGAAGCGATCAAGAGCCGGGTGGTGATTACCGGCTCGAATGCTGCCAATCGCGCACCGGTGCAGTCGGCGCTCAACGCCACCCAGCCGCAATCGATCATCACGGCCACCTTTATCGAGCAGACCGTTACCCCGCTGGCCGATTTTAACGCAGTGGCGCGGATCGCTCCGAGTGTCGGCGCCGGTCTGTCGGCGAATGGTCCCGGACTGGGTGAGTCGAAAGTGTCGCTGCGCGGCTTTCAGGATGGCGAATACAATGTGACTTACGATGGTATCCCGTTCGGCGATACCAATAATCCGACCCACCATTCGACCTCGTACTTCCCGGCGCGCATTATTGGCGGGATGGTGATCGAACGCGGTCCGGGCAATGCCAGCAATCTGGGGCAGGCGACCTTTGGTGGTTCCATCAATCTGTTCTCGAAAGAGCTGGCGAGCGAGTTCCGCTTTTCGCCGTATGCGACTTACGGTTCGTGGAATAGCAAGATCCGTGGCGCAGAGATCGATAGCGGCGCGCTGGCGCGTTTTGGCGATGCGCGGCTGATGTTCAACGCTTCACGGCTGGAGTCGGACGGTTACCAGACCTACAGCGCTGTCAAGGAAGATAACTACCAGTTCAAGCTGCAGCAGCCGATCGGCAAGGACACCATGCTGACGCTGTTCTCGACCTACAACACTATTCACAGCTTCGTGCCGGACAAAGCCGGTGTCACGCTGGCGCAGGTGGCTCTGTATGGCAAGAATTACTCGCTGAATAACGACAAGACCAGTCAGAACTACTTTGGCTACAACTACAACGACAAGCGCACCGATTTCGAGTACCTGCGCTTGCAGACTAAGCTGGGCAACTGGGCGCTCGAAAACACCCTGTACAGCTATGCCTATAACAACAATACCTTCTCCGGTCAGGATGCAAGCGGTGCAACGGCCAACGGCACCAAAGCTGGCGCATCGGGCAACAAGAATGTGCCGGGCTATAACAAGCTGAACGCTTACCGGGTCAATGGCGATATTGCCAAGCTCAGCAACCGATTCGATGCCGGCTTGCTGCGCGTCGGCCTGTGGCTGGAAAATTCCGACACCAATCGCCATACCTATGATCTGGACTGGACCCTGAATCTGCCCAATCCGAAGGAGTCGACTGCACCGAAATCGGTGTCGTACGAACAGAATTCGTCGTGGAAGCAGTACCAGCCTTTCATCGAATTTGAATGGGCAATGGCGCCGGGCTGGAGCGTGACGCCGGGTCTGAAATACGTGCACTTCCAGCGCAAACTCGATGCCGAAGTGAATCAGGGCACCCGTCTGCCGACCAAGGCGGAGCAAACCTATCACAGCACGCTGCCGTTCCTGACCGCGAACTATGCGATCAGCAAAGAGTGGGCTGCGTATGGGCAAATCGCGCGCGGCTTCCTGGTGCCGGATCTGTCGATGTTCTACGTGAATAATCCGGGCCTGAGCACACCGAAGCCGCAGACGTCGACCAATTACCAGCTCGGTACGGTGCATCAGTCAGGCAGTCTGACGCTCGATGCCGATCTGTACTACATCGACTTCAATAACAAGATCGCCACCAGTGGTTCGGGCAATGACCAGATTTATTACAACCAGGGTGGTGTGGTCTACAAAGGTATCGAAGGCGCGGTGACTTATTACCTCGGTAGCGGTTTCTCGCTGCATGCTAACGGCTCGCTGAATAAGGCGGAAGCCAAGGATACCGGCTTGCAGGTAGCCAAGGTGCCGAAGTCGACGTCGGCACTGGGGCTGCTGTACAAGCGCGATGGTCTGTATGGTTCGCTGATCGCCAAGAACAATGGCAGCCAGTATGCCAAGGATGGCGAACCGGCCCCCTACCAGATTGGTGCTTATACCGTGACCGATTTTACGCTGGGCTACCGCTGGCGCGTAGGCAGCCGCATCGTCAAGGCTTTGAAGCTGCAGGCTGGCGTGAATAATC
>JAIELO010000435.1 GCA_019752915.1 Burkholderiaceae bacterium | reverse complement strand
CAGACGCGCCGCACGCTGCTGGAAGTCCAGCTTCATCAGCGCTGGTACACCCGTCTTGCGCGCGTAGGTAACGGCTTCGTCGAAGTCGATCTGCTCACTGTGGGTATGGTAGATCAGCGCGTTATTCAGGGCACCGTGCAGCGGCACGGCCGCCTCACTACCGATCCAGCGTCCGCCGATCAGGCTTTGCAGGGTGGCGATGTTGCTTAAGGCTTGAGTCATTACTAGTCTCCGTATTTTTTATGCCGAGGCGTTCTTATGCAGGTGCAGGGGCAGCGCGCTTTCCCACGCCATGCGTGGCCGTTGCGCCGGAACTTCGGTCAGCGCCTCCGTTTCGCGCATGGTCTGCATCGAGCGCACCGCGAGTTCCTGATACTGCGCAGTGCCAGCGCTCTTCCATTGAATTTCATCGTCACGCAGTTCGCGTGCCACCTTGGCCGGCGAGCCCACCACCAGACTGCGCGGCGGCACTTCCATGCCTGCGCGCACAAAGCTCATGGCAGCGACTATGCTCTCTGCGCCAATCACGGCGTTATCCATCACCACGCTATTCATACCGACCAGCGCATTGCGGCCGATGCGGCAGCCATGCAGCACGGCGCCATGGCCGATGTGACCATCCTGTTCGACGACTGTGTCGGCACCGGGGAAGCCGTGCATCACACAGGTATCCTGCAGATTCGCACCTTCTTCCAGAATCAGGCGACCGAAGTCACCGCGCAGCGACGCCAGCGGCCCGATGTAGCAACGTGGCCCCACGATCACGTCACCGATCAGCACCGCACTCGGATGTACATAGGCAGTCGGGTGCACGACCGGCGTGATGCCATTGATTTCATAGACTTTGGCCATGCAGTCGCTCCTTTGCTCCAATGTTCAATTAATTAAACGCGTTCGATCACCAGCGCAATTCCCTGCCCCACGCCGATGCACATGGTGCACAGGGCGTAGCGACCACCGGTGCGCTCCAGCTGGTTCAGCGCTGCCAGCACCAGCCGCGCACCGGAAGCACCGAGCGGGTGGCCGATGGCAATCGCGCCGCCGTTCGGGTTGACGTGCGCTGCATCGTCGGCCAGTCCCAGATCGCGGGTCACTGCCAGCCCTTGCGCAGCGAAGGCCTCGTTCAATTCGATCACATCCATCTGTGCGATGCTCAGACCCAGCTGCGCCAGCACCTTCTTCGACGCCGGTGATGGGCCGAAGCCCATGATGCGCGGCGCCAGACCGGCAGTCGCCATACCCAGCACACGGGCGCGCTTTTTCAAGCCGTATTGCTCAGCCGCCGCGGCAGATGCCAGCAGAATCGCGCACGCGCCGTCGTTGACGCCGGACGCATTGCCCGCCGTGACGCTACCGTCGGCACGCACCACGCCTTTGAGCCGCGCCAGCATTTCCGGGGTGGTATCGGGACGTGGATGTTCGTCCGTATCGACGACTTTCGGCTCGCCCTTTTTCTGCGCTAGCGTCACCGGTACGATCTCGTCACGGAATACGCCTGCCGCGTGCGCAGCCGCCCAGCGCTGCTGGCTGCGTAGCGCAAACGCATCCTGATCGGCGCGGCTGATGGAAAATTCTTCTGCCACGTTTTCCGCCGTCTCCGGCATGGAGTCAATGCCGTAGCGGGCTTTCATCAGGGGATTCACGAAACGCCAGCCGATGGTGGTGTCTTCGATTTTTGCCGCCCGCGAAAACGCGCTATCGGCTTTGCCCATCACGAACGGCGCACGCGTCATGCTCTCGACGCCACCGGCAATCACCAGCTGCGCCTCGCCGGCTTTGATGGCGCGTGCCGCCATACCTACTGCATCCAGACTGGAGCCGCACAGACGGTTGATCGTGCTGGCCGGGACTTCCACCGGCAGGCCTGCCAGCAGCGCCGCCATGCGCGCCACGTTGCGATTGTCTTCGCCAGCCTGATTGGCGCAGCCGTAATACACATCATCGACCTTGGCCCAGTCCACGCCGGGATTACGCGCCATCAGCGCGGCGATCGGCAAAGCGCCCAGATCGTCCGGACGCACGCTCGCCAGTGCGCCACCATAGCGGCCAAAGGGGGTACGGATGGCATCACAGATAAATGCGTCGTTCACAGTGTCTCCTAAATTATTCATTGCGCCCCCCGTTCTCGTGGCGGGTCGGCATTAGTGTTAGGTCAGTGTTCGCCGGGCTGCGACGGAATGACCTCGCCGCTGACGCGATGCGATTTTCCGCGGAACAGCGCCACCGTCACGCCTTCATCATTACGGATGCTGACGTCGTACACGCCGCTGCGTCCTGCCAGCACCTGCTCCGAGGCCTCGGCCGTGAGTACGTCACCGAGGCGGCCCGGCGCCAGATAATCAATCGTGCAGGCAGCACCCACCGTGTTGAGATTGTGGCTGTTGCAAGCAAACGCGAAAGCACTGTCAGCCAGCGCAAAGATAAAGCCGCCGTGGCAGCTCTGGTGGCCATTCAGCATATCGGGCCGGATCGTCATGGTCATGCGCGCATAGCCGGGCCGGATTTCAGCCAGTTGCATCCCTAAGCCCCGCGAGGCCGGATCACGTTCAAACAGCATGGCGCCAACGGCAACCGCCAGCGCTTGGGCCGCCTGTAAATCGTGCGGCAACTTATGCATGGAAGCGTGCTCCGGCTGCCAGTTTTCGACGCAGCAGTGGCGAGACGCGGTAGCGATCTTCGCCATAGCTGGCGGCCAGATTCGCCAGCACGTTGACAACCATATCCAATCCGATTGCATCGGCCCACGCCAGCGGGCCGCGCGGATAATTGACACCCTTCTGCATCGCGACATCGACTGCCTGCGCGCTGCAGACACCCTGATTGACCGTATCAGCAGCTTCATTGGCCAGCATGGCAACGGTGCGCATCACCGCCATGCCGGGGACGTCATCAAGCCGGGTAACCACCAATCCTGCAGCCTGCAGCAAACCGACAACGGCCAGATAGGCAGCCGGCGAGCACTGGTCGGCACAGCTAACAGCAATCCGTGTGGCGTTGCCATAGTCCAGCGCAAGATCGAACAGCACCGTATCGGGATGCTGGTTATCACTGGCGCGCTGAGTGGCTGTGCGGCCATCCGTCAGGTATACGGCGGCGCCATTACAGTGGAATGCCGGCGCGTCCTCGGCCACCGCATTGCCACGTGCTTCAGGCGCTTTACGGTGGACCACCTGAATGCCGGCGGCGCGCAGGCGCGCGGCCAGACTATCGCTCATCCCGGCGCCCAGCACCTGCGTGCTCGCCACGCCCTGTGCCACGCTGTAGCTGACATACTCGGGCCTGGGCTGCGCCGCTTCGGCCTGCGGCGCCTGACGCGCACCAGTGCTAGCTTCTGGAGTGCTGTAATCGTACAGTCCCCGTCCCGATTTGCGGCCAAGGAAACCGGCATTCACCAGTTCCTGCTGCAGGATAGACGGGGTG
>JAIELO010000073.1 GCA_019752915.1 Burkholderiaceae bacterium | reverse complement strand
AATGCGCAGGACCACCGCCATCGAAACCAGATTGAACAGCATGGCCGAGCCACCAAACGACATCAGTGGCAAGGTCAGCCCCTTGGTCGGCAGAAGACCAAGGTTGACACCCATGTTGATAAAGGTCTGCACACCGATCCAGATGCCGATGCCTTTGGCCGTCAGGCCGGCAAAGGTCTGGTCGATGGCGATGGCCTGCCGGCCGATGTCGAAGGCGCGCTTGATCAGCCAGTAGAACATGGCGATCACCACCAGCACGCCGACCAGTCCCAGTTCCTCGCCGATCACGGCCAGCAGGAAGTCGGTATGCGCTTCCGGCAGATAGTGCAGTTTCTCGACGCTGCCACCGAGGCCGACACCGAAGATTTCACCGCGACCGAAAGCGATCAGCGAATGGGTCAGCTGATAGGCCTTGTTCAGCGCATTGTCTTCTTCCCACGGATTGAGGTAGGCGAAATAGCGCTCGCGGCGGAACTTCGACAGCGAGATGATGGCCACAAAAATCAGCCCCAGTAAGGCGCCAATGCCGCCGAACCAGATCACATTAATCCCGCCCAGGAACAGAATCCCCATCGCGATACAGACGATCACACCGAAGGCGCCCAGATCCGGCTCCAGCAGCAGCAACAGGCCGACGAAAGCGACCGCCAGCATCATCGGCAGGAAGCCCTTGGTCAGCTTGTGCATGTATTCCTGCTTGCGCACCGTGTAATCGGCCGCGTACAGCACGATCACCACTTTCATCAGTTCCGACGGCTGCACGTTGAACACTTTCAGCGACAGCCAGCGTCGGCCACCGTTGACCACCACGCCCAGACCGGGAATCAGCACCGCCACCAGCAGCACCAGCGTGCCGATGAACAGATAGGGCGCCGCTTTCTGCAGATCGCAAATACGGATCCGGAACACAAACAGCGCCGCGACCAGCGACACCGCCACGAACATCGCCTGACGCTGCAGGAAATAGGTGTTCTGCCAGCGTGCATAGTTGGCGAATTTATGCGAATCGGGCAGCGAGATCGAGGCCGAATACACCATCACCATCCCGAGCAGCATCAGCAGCAGCGTGACCCATACCAGCGGCTGATCGTACTCCATCATCTTCGACAGCCGCGCGCGGCTGTCCATCGACGGCGTCGATTTCTCAGCAAAGCGGAACGGCATCTGGAAGGCCATTAGAGCTCCTGTCCGGCGTCGAGGGCGATATCGCGCACGGTGTCGATAAACACCTGGGCGCGATGCGCGTAGTTCTTGAACATGTCCATGCTGGCGCAGGCTGGCGAGAGCAGTACTGCGTCACCGCTATGGGCCAGTGCGCTGGCGCGCTTTACGGCCGCCGGCAGATCGGTGCCGCAGTCTTCCAGTCGCACACCGCTATCTTGCAGGGCGGCGCGCAACTGCGGCGCATCGCGGCCAATCAGCAGCACGGCGCGCGCATAGCGGCTCACCGGATCGGCCAGCGGCGCGAAGTCCTGTCCCTTGCCGTCGCCACCCATGATCACCACCAGCCGCTGTTCGGCGCCGGTAAAGGCTTTGCCCAGACCGATCAGCGCAGCCACGGTGGCGCCCACATTGGTGCCCTTGCTGTCGTCGTAGTATTCCACTTCCTGAATTGCCGACACCAGTTCGACGCGGTGCGGCTGGCCGCGATATTCGCGCAGGCCGTGCAGCAGCGGCGCCAGTGGCAGATCGATGGCACGGCACAGCGCCAGTGCCGCCAGCGCATTGGCGGCGTTATGCACACCACGGATCTGCAGCGCATCGGCCGGCATCAGGTTTTTCACCATGCATTCCACCGGTGGCGGTGCTGGTTCGTTCTTGCGACGTTTCTTCGGTTCGCCCTCTTCTTCAGCCGGAACGGCTGTGGCCAGCCACAGCACGCCACGCTCGCTGTTCAGACCCAGATCACCATTCAGCACTGGCGCATCGGTGCCGAAGGTGACGTTCTGACCGGTGGCGCTGGCCATGCGCATCACGGTGGCATCGTCGCGATTCAATACGCGCACGGTGTCGGCAGCGAAGATGCGGTGCTTGGCCGCAGCATAGGACGGCATGTCGCCATGCCAGTCCAGGTGGTCCTGCGTAACGTTCAGGACGGTGGCGGCATCGGCTTCCAGCGTGAAGGTGGTTTGCAGCTGGAAGCTCGACAGCTCGAGTACCCACACTTCCGGCAGCGTGCCGCTATCGAGCGTCTGACGCAGTACGTCCAGCGCGGCCGGGCTGATATTGCCGGCCACCCGCACGGTTTTACCGGCGCGTTCGCACAGCTGGCCGACCAGCGTGGTCACGGTGGTTTTGCCGTTGGTGCCGGTAATGGCGATCACTTTCGGTGCATACGCCTGCTGCGCTTCCAGCGCTTCGAGCGCCTGCGCGAACAGTTCGATTTCGCCCCACACGGGAATCCCGGCAGCCGCAGCGGCAGGCATGATCTGCGCCAGTTCGCGCTGCGGCGCCAGACCCGGGCTAACAGTCACAAAGTCGACACCCTGCAGCAGTTCGGCAGTGAAGCTACCTGCGACAAATTCGGCGTCCGGCAGCGACAGGCGCAACGCTGGCAGGCGCTCCGGCGCCTCACGGGTATCGGCCACACGCACGCGCGCGCCACTGCGGGCCAGCCACAGTGCCATTGCCAGACCGGATTCCCCCAGTCCTAATACCAACGCGTTTTTGCCTTCGTAGATCATTAGCGCAGCTTCAGAGTCGACAAACCAATCAGTACCAGCATCATCGTGATAATCCAGAAGCGCACGACAACCTGGGTTTCTTTCCAGCCTTTTTGTTCGAAGTGGTGGTGCAGTGGCGCCATCAGGAACACCCGACGCCCCACGCCATATCGCTTCTTGGTAAATTTGAACCAGCCCACCTGAATAATCACCGACACGGTTTCGGCCACGAAGATGCCGCCCATGATGAACAGCACGATTTCCTGACGCACGATCACGGCGATGGTGCCTAGTGCGCCGCCCAGTGCCAGTGCACCGACGTCGCCCATGAACACTTGCGCCGGATGGGTGTTAAACCACAGGAAGGCCAGACCGGCACCGGCCAGTGCGCCGCAGAAGATAATCAGTTCACCGGCGCCGGGTATGTGCGGAATCAGCAGGTAACGCGAATAGGTGGCGCTACCGGTCAGGTAGGCGAACAGGCCGAGCGCCGCGCCAACCATAATGGTCGGCATGATGGCCAGACCATCCAGACCGTCGGTAAAGTTGACGGCGTTACTGGTACCGACGATCACGCAGTAGGTCAGCGCGATGAAGCCCCACACGCCCAGCGGGTAGCTGATCGACTTGAAGAACGGTACGATCAGGTCGGCCTTCGGTGGCAGGTCCATCGAGAAGCCCGATTGCACCCACGCGTAAAACAGCTCGAACACCTTGCCGGCATTCGGTGCCGACACGGAGAACGCCAGATACAGTGCAGCGGCGATGCCGACCA
>JAIELO010000332.1 GCA_019752915.1 Burkholderiaceae bacterium | reverse complement strand
GCGGTTTTCTTATCCTCAATCAAAAACGGGGCACAGGTTTCAACCTTTGCCCCGTTCTCTAGACCACCGCGTTGCCGCGGCGGCTGTCATCAATCAATGCAATTAAGCAGCGATTTTAGCTTTCACAGCGTTGACAATCGCAGCGAATGCTGGCTTGTCCATCACTGCCATATCGGCCAGGACTTTACGGTCCAGCTCGATCGAAGCTTTCTTCAGACCATTCATGAAGACGCTGTAGGTAACGCCATGCTCACGGGAAGCAGCGTTAATACGAGCGATCCACAGACGGCGGAAGACGCGCTTCTTGTTACGACGGTCGCGGTAAGCGTACTGACCAGCGCGCATCACTGCTTGCTTGGCAATACGGTATACCTTGCTACGACGACCGCGGTAGCCTTTGGCCAGGTTTAATACTTTTTTATGACGGGCACGAGCTGTAACCCCACGTTTTACTCTAGGCATAATAACTCCTTAGTTGTGAGATTAAGCGGTTGGCATCATGCGCAGGACCGATTTCACGTCTGCCGCATCGACATTCGTGATACCGCGCAACTGGCGCTTCGATTTGGTGGTTTTCTTGGTCAGAATGTGGCGCTTGAAAGCGTGACCACTCTTAACAGTACCACCTGGACGCACGCGAAAACGTTTCTTCGCGGAGCTTTTGGTTTTCATTTTTGGCATAGCACTCTACCCTAGGGTAGCTCCATATCAAACAGGATTGCAGGTGGTAACTACGTTACGCTTAGATGCCTGCTTTCACTTGTTTTGCAGCGGATGCGGATCCACCACATTCACTACAGCCGGACATTATAGACCAGTTGTAGCAATCCTGCACGAATAAAATCGGGGCCAGCCGACGTTTTCATCAGAAAACGTCGGCTGGCCCCGCTTATACTCGCCCGCAGGCTTATTTTTTCTTCTTCGGCGACAGCACCATGATCATCTGACGGCCTTCCATTTTCGGGAATTGCTCGACCTGACCATACGGCTCCAGATCGGCCTTCAGACGTTCCAGCATACGGAAGCCAATATCCTGGTGCGCCATTTCACGACCGCGGAAACGCAGCGTGATCTTGGTTTTATCGCCTTCATCAAGGAACTTGATGAGGTTACGCAGCTTGATATTGTAGTCGCCATCATCGGTACCCGGACGGAATTTAACTTCCTTCACGGCGATGATTTTCTGCTTCAATTTCGCTTCGTGAGCTTTTTTCTGCTCCGAATACTTGAACTTGCCGTAGTCCATTAAACGGCAGACCGGCGGGACCGCAGTTGGTGCGATCTCGACCAGGTCGACGTTTGCCTCTTCCGCCAGGCGGAAGGCTTCGGCCAAAGTCACGATACCGAGAGCCTCGTTATCGACCCCACTTAAACGCATTTCAGGGGCAGTGATTTCGCCATTGATGCGATGCGACTTGTCAGTAGCTATGGTGATTCCTTTTAAAATCTAATGAAGAACTGTGCGATCAGGCTTTGTTGGCGACATCTTGCTGAAGTCGCTCGATCAGGGCATCGATGGACATGACGCCCAAATCGACATTACCCCGTGCCCGCACAGCTACGGTATTGGCATCCCGCTCTTTATCGCCGACTACAAGGATGTAGGGCAGTTTTTGGACGGAATGTTCACGTATTTTATAGGTTATTTTCTCGTTGCGCAAATCGGTCTGCACGCGGAACCCGCTACGGCGCAGCTTTTCAGCCACTTGCGCCACATATTCGGCCTGCGCATCGGAGATGTTCAAGACCGAAACTTGCACCGGAGCAAGCCAGGTCGGCAAGGCGCCAGCGTAGTTTTCGATCAGAATACCAATGAAGCGCTCCATCGAACCAACGATGGCACGATGCAGCATGACCGGCACCTGACGGCTATTGTCGGCGGCGACATACTCTGCCCCCAGACGGGCTGGCATGAAGAAGTCTACCTGCATGGTACCAACCTGCCAAGGACGACCCAGCGAATCTTTCAGATGGTATTCGATCTTCGGACCGTAGAAAGCCCCCTCGCCCGGCAATTCAGTCCAGCTCACGCCGCAGGCGCGCAGACCGGAACGCAGCGCTTCTTCCGCTTCGTTCCAGACTTCATCGCTACCGATGCGGTTATCCGGACGCAGCGCCAGCTTCACTTCAATATTGTTGAAGTCGAAGTCCTTGTAGACTTCCATGGCCTGGGTATGGAAGGACACCACTTCCGGCTCGATCTGCTCTTCGGTACAGAAGATGTGGCCGTCATCCTGGGTAAAGCCGCGCACCCGCATGATGCCGTGCAGCGCGCCCGAAGGCTCGTTACGGTGGCACTGGCCGAACTCGCCGTAGCGCAGTGGCAGGTCGCGGTAGCTGCGCATATTGCTGTTGAAGATCTGCACGTGGCCCGGGCAGTTCATCGGTTTCAGCGCGTAGGAACGGTTTTCCGATTCCGTCACGAACATGTTTTCGCGGTAGTTATCCCAGTGACCGGTCTTACCCCACAGGCTGGCGTCGAGAATCTGCGGCGCCTTCACTTCCTGATAGCCGTTGACCTGATATTTGTTGCGCATGTACTGCTCGACCTGCTGCCAGATGGTCCAGCCTTTCGGATGCCAGAACACCAGACCCGGCGCTTCATCCTGGAAGTGGAAGAAGTCCAGCTGCTTGCCCAGTTTGCGGTGATCGCGCTTCTCGGCTTCTTCGAGCTGGAACAGATACTGTTCCTGATCTTCCTTCTTGACCCACGCCGTGCCGTAAACACGCTGCAGCATTTCATTCTTGCTGTCACCACGCCAGTAGGCGCCGGCCAGCTTCATCAGCTTGAACACTTTCAGCTTGCCGGTGGATGGCACGTGCGGGCCACGGCACAGATCGGTAAAGCTACCTTCGGTGTACAGGGAGACATCCTGATCCGCAGGGATCGAGGCAATGATCTCGGCCTTATAGGCTTCGCCAATGGATTTGAAGTAGGCCACTGCTTCGTCGCGCGGCAATACTTTACGGGTGACTGGCTCATCTTTTTTGGCCAGTTCGGTCATTTTCTTCTCGATCGCTACCAGATCGTCCGGGGTGAACGGGCGTTTGTACGAGAAGTCGTAGTAGAAGCCGTTTTCAATCACCGGACCGATGGTGACCTGCGCATCCGGGAACAGTTCCTTGACGGCGTAAGCCAGCAAGTGCGCGGTCGAGTGACGGATCACTTCCAGACCTTCCGGGTCTTTCTCGGTAATGATGGCCAGATCGGCATCCTGCTCAATCAGGAACGAGGTATCAACTACCTTGCCATTAACCTTACCGGCCAGTGCGGCTTTCGCCAGACTGGTGGCGATGCTGCCTGCGACCTGCGCCACGGTTACCGGGCCGTCGAATTGACGGGCTGAACCATCAGGAAGGCGAATTGAAAGCATAGTGATCTCCATTACGGCGCACAGGCCAGAGGGTGTCGATAAAAAAAATGATTACAAAAAATGCAGACGAAAAAAAACGCGGACT
>JAIELO010000283.1 GCA_019752915.1 Burkholderiaceae bacterium | reverse complement strand
CCGATCTGCACAACGCTTAATTGCGTCGTCTAGATAAGATCCTGGAGAAGAACTATGCAAATCATTCTGTTAGAAAAAGTCGTCAACCTGGGCAACCTGGGCGAAGTCGTTAAAGTTAAAGACGGTTACGCACGTAACTTCCTGATTCCGCAAAAAATGGCTCGCCGCGCTACCGCTGCTGCTGTTGCAGAATTCGAAGTAAAACGCGCTGAGCTGGAAAAAGCTGCTGCTGAAAAGCTGGCTGCTGCTCAAGCTCAAGGCGAAAAACTGAACGGCATGACCGTGAACGTTTCGCAAAAAGCGGGCGTGGACGGCCGTCTGTTCGGCTCGGTGACCAACTTCGACATCGCTGAAGCCCTGAGCAAAGCTGGTTTCGCTGTTGAAAAAGCTGCTGTGCGTATGCCTACCGGTCCTCTGAAGACCGTTGGCGAGCACCCAGTAAGCGTATCGCTGCACACCGACGTTCTGGTGGAAGTGACCGTTGCTGTGGTCGGCGAAGCTGCCTAATTAGCTGCCGAAAAACTGGCTGGGCGGCAACGCCTTTCTAGTTTTGCAACATCTTTGTAAAAAAGCCGGGTTCTCCCGGCTTTTTTCTTGTCATGATTCTGTAGTACTGCACAAGCAGGTATAATTCGCGCCATGAACGCCCCCTCCGATCCGCAAATCGATTCGCTCCGCGTCCCGCCGCATTCCATTGAAGCAGAACAGTCCGTCATAGGCGGCCTGCTGCGCGACAATGCCGCGTTCGACCGCATCGCGGATATGATGCATCCGGAAGACTTCTATCGCTACGACCACCGCATCATCTTCGAGCAGATCGTCAAGATGATCAATGGCTCGCGCCCGGCCGACGTGATTACCGTGTTCGAAACCCTGACCCAGCTCGGCAAAGCCGAAGATGTGGGCGGGCTGGCCTACCTGAATGCGATGGCGCAAAATACGCCATCGGCGGCGAACATCCGCCGCTATGCCGAGATCGTGCGCGATCGCAGCATTCTGCGCCAGCTGATCACGGTCGCCGACGAGATTTCCGGTCAGGCCTTCAGTCCGCAAGGCAAGGAAGTCAAACAGATGCTGGACGAGGCGGAATCGAAGATTTTCGCCATTGCCGAGCAGGGCGCCCGTGGCGCCGCCGGCTGGACCCCGGTGCAGCCGCTGCTGACCCAGGTGGTCGAGCGGATTGACGAACTGTACTCGCGCGAAAACCAGTCGGAAATTACCGGCGTGCCAACCGGCTTCATCGATCTGGACCGCATGACCTCTGGTCTGCAACCGGGCGATCTGGTGATTGTCGCCGGTCGTCCGTCGATGGGTAAAACCGCATTCTCCGTCAATATCGGTGAAAACGTCGCCATCGAAGCCGGTTTGCCGGTGGCGATTTTCTCGATGGAGATGGGCGGCGCCCAGCTGGCCATGCGTATGCTTGGCTCGGTCGGTCAGCTCGACCAGCACCGTCTGCGTACCGGCCGTCTGCTCGACGAAGACTGGCCGCGTCTGACCCATGCGATCCAGAAAATGAATGACGCCCAGTTGTTCATTGACGAAACTCCGGCCTTGAATCCGATCGAGATGCGCGCCCGTGCGCGCCGTCTGTCGCGTCAGTGCGGCAAGCTCGGTCTGATCATCGTCGACTATTTACAACTGATGACGGGCTCCACCCAGGGCGATAACCGCGCCTCGGAAATTTCCGAGATTTCGCGTTCCCTGAAAGGCCTGGCCAAAGAGCTGCAGTGCCCGGTGATCGCGCTGTCCCAGTTGAACCGCTCGCTTGAGCAACGCCCCAACAAACGTCCCGTCATGTCCGACTTGCGCGAATCCGGCGCTATCGAGCAGGACGCGGACGTGATCATTTTCCTGTATCGCGACGAGGTCTATAACCCCGACTCGCCCGATAAGGGAACGGCCGAGATCATTATCGGTAAGCAGCGTAACGGCCCGATCGGTGCGGTACGTCTGACCTGGATCGGCCAGTACACCAAGTTTGGTAACTACGTCGGTAACCTGGCCCTGTATCAGGGCGATTAATCTTTACGCCGTCCTGTACCCCTGGGACGGCGATCTGCAGTACTTAATGAACGGAGAATACAATGTTTGGACGTTTGATGCCCACCGAGGGCAAATTTTTTGACCTGTTTAACCAGCACGCCGACCTGTGCGTCAAAGGTGCAAAAGAGATGCTGGGGCTGATGTCCAATTTCGATGATCTGGAAAATCGCGTACACGCGATCGAAAGCATCGAGAAACAAGCTGACAAAATTACTTACGCGACGGTCGACCTGCTGCACAAGACCTTCATCACCCCGATCGACCGCGACGACATCCACAAGCTGGTGACCCGCATGGACGACATTCTGGATCTGCTGGAAGATGCGGCCCAGACCGTGTCGCTGTACGACCTGCACTCGGTGACCCCGGAAGCGAAGCGTCTGGCCGAACTGGTACTGGCCTGCGCCGAGAAAGTGCGCGACGCCGTAGCGCTGTTGCACAACATGGACAACTCGCGCCAGATCGTTGCTATCTGCGAAGAGATCGACCGTCTGGAATCGGACGCCGACCACGTGATGCGCGCTGCCATGTCGAAACTGTTCCGTGACGAACCGGACGTGCGCAATCTGATCAAGATGAAGGCCATCTACGAAATTCTGGAAACCGTGACCGACCGTTGCGAAGATGTGGCCAACATCATCGAAGGCATCATCGTCGAAAACGCATAATAACAATCAAGAATAAACCACTATGCATACCCTACAAATCAGCATCTATGTGCTGGGGCTTCTGATTGCGCTGGCACTGGTGTTCGACTTCATGAACGGCTTCCATGATGCCGCCAATGCGATCGCCACCGTCGTGTCGACCGGCGTTCTGAAGCCGCAAACGGCGGTGGCCATGGCCGCGCTGTTTAACTTTACCGCGATTTTCGTGGTCGGTCTGCACGTGGCCGGCACCGTCGGCAAGGGCACCATCGACCCCGGCGTGGTTGACCAGTACGTGATCTTCGGTGCGCTGGTCGGCGCCATCGTCTGGAATCTGTTTACCTGGTACTACGGTATTCCATCCTCGTCTTCGCACGCCCTGATCGGCGGCCTGGTGGGCGCGGCAGTCGCCAAGTCCGGTACCAGCGCGCTGATCGGTGACGGTCTGCTGAAAACCGTGAAATGGATTGTGCTGT
The DNA here is from genome assembly GCA_019752915.1 of Burkholderiaceae bacterium. GTDB lineage: Bacteria > Pseudomonadota > Gammaproteobacteria > Burkholderiales > Burkholderiaceae_D > Rugamonas. Next base: position 292 of record JAIELO010000283.1, on the reverse strand, counting down.
CGCCGTTGATGGGTTTCGTGTTCGGCTCGCTGATCATGCTGCTGGTGTCATGGGTGTTTGTGCGCTCCACGCCGCGCCGTGTGGATGGCTGGTTCCGTCGCCTGCAACTGGTGTCGGCCGCTGCCTATAGCCTCGGTCACGGTGGTAACGATGCGCAGAAAACCATCGGTATCATCTGGATGCTGCTGATTGCCGTTGGTCAGGTATCGGCCACGGCGTCCGAGCCACCGATGTGGGTGATTGTGTCCTGCTACACGGCGATCTCGGTCGGCACCTTGTTCGGTGGCTGGCG
>JAIELO010000359.1 GCA_019752915.1 Burkholderiaceae bacterium | reverse complement strand
GGCAGCGCGCATCACGACTGGCGACTGGACTGGCCACTGTGGAGCTTGTCCGTGGTGGCCGGGCTACTGATCTGGCGCACCCGCCTCCACTTGCTGTGGCTACTGGCGGCGGGCGCGCTGCTGGGTGGCTTACAACTGGTGTAATTAGTCCTTGATCGACTCGACCGCGAAGCTCAGGGTCACGTCGTCACCCACGTAAGGTGCGTATTTACCGGCGTTGAATTCGGTACGCTTGATGGTTGCCGTCGCATTCGCGCCGCAAGCCAGTTTCTTCATCATCGGATGATCCATGCACTGCATGTGGGTTACGGTCAGGGTCACTGGCTTGGTCACGCCTTTGATGGTCAGGTTACCGTCGATCGAGGCCAGGGTATCGCCCTTGAAGTTGAACTTGGTCGACTTGTAGGTGATGGTCGGGAACTTGGCGGTATCGAGGAAATCTTCACCCTGGATATGGCTGTCGAACAGCATCGAACCGGTATCGACCGACTTGGCATCGATCACTGCTTCCACCGAACCGGTTTTGGCAGCGCGGTCGAGCACGATTTTCGCGCTGGTGGTGTTGAAGCGGCTTTGCTGGGTCGAGTAGCCGAAATGGCTGTATTCGAAGCGGGCGAAGGTGTGGTTAGCGTCGGAAGTGAAACTTTCCGGTGCTGCAAAAGCGGACAGGGAAACACCGGCAGCGATCAGCAAGGCAAGAATTTTTTTCATCAGAAACTCCGGGAAATAATACAGTTAGAGAGAACTCGACCGGACCGACAGCGGGCCGGTGAATATCTTCGAGTGAACTGATTATGCTTGCAGTGCTGCCACAAGTAAAACGCAAAATTTACCGTTTTAGTATCGAAAAAATCGATCGATCGCCCAAAAGCATCGGCAAAACCGGGGTCAGATCCGACATCCGGACACGAGCTGAACTGTTGCGACTCTTTAACGCTGAGCCTGTGTCTAGATGTCGGATCTGGCCCCGGTTTCTGACCCCGGTTTCGGATCTGCCCCGGTTTAATCTTCGTGGCGGGTTAGTTCGTCGCGCTCTTTGTCGGATTTGCGCATCCAGCGATTGTGCAAGTGGCGCTCCAGCGGGTGGCCCAGCACGAACAGTAATAGCACCAATGCGAGCGCCATCGCGGCAACGCGCCAGCCGCCCATGCCGCACACGATGCCGATGCAGGCCGTGACCCAGATCGAGGCGGCAGTGGTCAGGCCATGTACCTTGGAGGAGTTGCGGTCGAGTACGATCACGCCAGCGCCGAGAAAGCCAATGCCGGTGATCACGCCCTGCATGGCGCGGCTCAGGGCTTCCGCACTGTAGCTGCCCGGCGCCGTGACAAAGGCCATGCTGGCCATCGTCACCAGTGCCGCGCCCATGGCGACCAGTCCCAGCGTTTTCATGCCGGTCTGCTTGCCGTGCAGATTGCGGTCGAGCCCGATAATGCCGCCAAACAGCAGCGCCGTCAGTAGTCGCGCCAGTACATCCCAGTAATCAATCATCTGCGTCATTTCCGTCATACCGTTTATATCGTATTGTCGAATTCTACCGCCTGCGCAGCCAATCCCATGCAAAAACGGCAAATCGCGTAAAATGCTGGGTCAACTCTTCCGCACACCCCACATGAATATTCTGCTGACGCTGCTGTTGGCCGGCCTCTCCATGGTCGGCCCGCTGGCCATCGATACCTATCTGCCTTCTTTCCCGGCCATCGCCCAGAGTCTGGACGCCAGTCCCCTGCTGATCCAGCAGACCCTCAGCATGTTCCTGTTCTGCTTCGCTTTCATGATGCTGTTCTATGGCACGCTGTCCGACTCTTTCGGTCGCCGCCCCGTGATTCTGGTCTCGCTGCTGCTCTACACGGCGGCTTCGATCGCTGCGGCACTGGCGCCGTCCATCGGCGTGTTGCTGGCCTGCCGGATCGTACAGGGTCTGGCCGCTGGCGCCGGCTCGGTGGTCGGCCGCGCCATCGTGCAGGATCGCTTTTCCGGCGCCGCAGCACAGAAGATCATGTCGCACATTATGATGATCTTCGGTCTGGCACCGGCGATTGCCCCGGTGCTGGGCGGCTGGCTGCAGGTCAGCTTCGGCTGGCGTTCGGTGTTCTGGTTCCTGACCGCGTTCGGTATCCTGATGTTCGTCGCCGTCTACCGCGCGCTGCCGGAAAGCCTGGCCATCAAGGATCGACACCCCTTCCACCCCGGTGTGATCGCTGCCAATTACTGGAAAGTGCTGTGCCACCAGCAGTTCCTGCTGCTGTCGATTGCGGTCGGCTTGAGCTTTGCCGGTGTGGCGCTGTATATCGGTTCGGCCGCCTACTTCGTGATGGATATTCTGCACCTGCCGGAAACCGCGTTTGCGTGGATGTTTGTGCCACTGATTAGTGGCATGGTGGTCGGCTCGGCGCTGTCAGGAAAATTCGCGCACCGCTATGCGCGCCCGGCACAGGTATGGGCTGGTTTCGTGGTGATGCTGTCGGCCGGCGCGATCAACGTCGCCTACAACCTCTATTTCACCGCCGCCGTGCCGTGGGCCGTGCTGCCGCTATTTGTCTATTCCTTTGGTCTAGCGCTGGCGATGACGCCTTTGTCGCTGCTGGCACTCGAGTACTTCCCTAACAATAGCGGGCTGGCGTCGTCGATGCAGTCCTTCATCCAGATGCTCCTGTTTGCACTGGTATCGGGTCTGGTAGCGCCACTGCTGTTCGACAGTGCGCTGAAACTCGCGTGGGGCGTACTGGCTAGTCTGGTACTGAGTGTGGCAGCCTGGATACTGGCACAGCGCAGCCAGAGCGCGGTGCACTAACGCCAGCGTTGTAAAATAGTCCCTTGAACCATCTACCAGAGCTGCCATGCGCCTGACTTCCTTCACCGACTACTCCTTGCGTACGCTGCTGTTTCTCAGCGCGCATCGCGACCGGCTGGTGACCATTCAGGACATCGCCGACACGCACACCATCTCGAAAAACCATCTGATGAAGGTGGTCTACCAGTTGAGCCTCTCGGGACTGATCGAAACGGTGCGCGGTCGCAATGGCGGTCTGCGACTGGCGAAGGAACCTTCCGAGATCAACATCGGCGCAGTGGTACGCCATACGGAAAGTGATTTCTTCATCGCCGAGTGTTTTGACAGCGTCAACGACCGCTGCGCGATTACCCCCGACTGTATTCTCAAGCACACGCTCAACGAAGCAACCCAGGCTTTTCTCGCCGTACTCGATCGGCAGACCTTGCAGGATTTGCTGCCGCCGCCACCGGCTGCTAGCCACCCGGTAAAGCTGCACCGAGGCGCGGCCTCGTGATCCCTGGCACCGCCATCACCGGATAGACAGCATCAGGCTGCCGCGCGCTGCAACTGCGGCAGCGACGACATCAGATCGGAAAAGCGCTGCCCCTGAATCATCACGTGTTCGCGCAGCAGTTCTGCGGCACGCTCGCCATCACCGGCGATAATCGCTTCGACCACCCCCTCATGCTCGCGGTAGGAGTTCGACAG
>JAIELO010000058.1 GCA_019752915.1 Burkholderiaceae bacterium | reverse complement strand
GCACAACAATGCGTACAGTAACCTAACCAAAGTTGAACTGTCGATAATTCAAAATAGACCTATACAGCACAAGTATTCGCGCTATCGGGCTGACAGCATTCTCAGTCAGATCAATGCGGCGGCCGGTCAGCACGCCATCGCCTGCGATGCCGAAACCCGCGCCTTGCTCGACTACGCCGATGCTCTGCAGCGTGCCAGTCAGGGGCGTTTCGATATCACCTCCGGCGTGCTGCGCAAAGCCTGGGATTTCCGCCGCGCGGTCCTGCCGTCCGCTGCCGCGCTAGCGACCCTGCTGCCGCTGGTGGACTGGCAGCAGGTGGTGCGCACGCCGGACAGTGTGTATCTGCCGAAAGCCGGCATGGAACTCGATTTCGGCGGCTTCGGCAAAGAGTACGCGGTCGATCGCGCCGCTGACGTACTGCAGGTGCAAGGTGTCCAGCATGGCTATGTGAATCTGGGCGGCGATATGCGCTTTCTCGGCCCGCATCCCGATGGCACACCCTGGATGATCGGCATCCAGCATCCGCGTGATCCACAGGCCACCATCGCCAGCATCCCCGTCAGCCGTGGCGCGCTCACCACCAGCGGCGACTACGAACGCTATATCGACGTGGCAGGACAACGCTACTGCCACGTGCTGGACCCGCGCAGCGGCATGCCGGTGCGATTCTGGCGCTCGGTCAGCGTGCTGGCGCCGTTAGCGATTGCCGCCGGTAGTTGCTGCACCCTGACGATGCTGCTGGCACAAGACGGACTGGATTTTCTGAATCAGTCCGATATGAGTTATTTAGCCATGGATCAGCATGGCGACATTTTCCGGAGAACCGTATGAACTTCCCTCAGCGCTGCTATGCCAGCGTTCCGCAACGCCGCAAGGCGTCTGCCAAATTCGGCGCCGTCTGGCTCTGGCTGGGCGCACTGCTGCTGACCTTCTGGCTGCCGCTGGCCAAAGCCGAAGACTTCCTACCACCCGACCAAGCGTTTGTACTCAAGGCCGAGCTGCGCGATGCCAGCACGCTGTCCCTGCACTGGGCCATCCCGCCCGGCTACCACCTGTATCGCGAACGTCTGTCGTTCAGCGGCCCGGGCGTGTCCCAGCCGGTGCTGCCGACCGGCAAGCGCAAGTTTGACGAAAACTTCGGCAAAGAGATGGAAATCTATTATGGCGACCTGAAGCTGACACTGCCCGTCAACAGCACTGCCGCGTTCACCCTGACGGTCAGCTATCAGGGCTGCGCCGATGCGGGCCTGTGCTATCCACCGGTGGTGCGCAGCTACCGCGTTCATCCGGACCAGCCCGGCGTACTCAGCGCCCTTGCCGATGCCGACGCAGGCACCACGCCACCGCAACTGGCCGACTATCCCGGCAGCGACATCAGCAGCAGCGCCAGCAGCGCCGCCGCGCCAGCAGCGGGCACCAGCGCAGCGCAAGCCGGGCAGCCGGCGCCGGAAGACGATAGCTCGCTGGCCCAGCGCACTCTGCAAAGCGGCAGCATCTGGCGCATCGGCGCGGCCTTCCTGGTATTCGGACTGCTGCTGTCGTTCACGCCGTGCGTGCTGCCGATGGTACCTATCCTGTCGTCCATCATCGTCGGCGAAGGCGACGTCACGCGCCGTCAGGCATTGATGCTGGCCGCCGCCTACAGTCTCGGTATGGCACTGGTGTACACCTCGCTGGGGGTGGCTGCCGGTCTGGCCGGTGAAGGACTGGCCGGCGCCTTGCAGAAGCCGTGGGTACTGCTGACCTTTGGCGCACTGCTGTTCGCGCTGGCACTGTCGATGTTCGATGTCTACCAGCTGCAATTACCGAGCGCCCTGCAAAGCCGCCTGACCGAATCGAGCGGCCGCCAGAGCGGTGGCAAACTGGCTGGCGTCTTCGTCATGGGCGCCCTGTCGGCACTCATCGTCGGCCCCTGCGTGGCAGGTCCGCTGGCCGGCGCCCTGCTCTACATTAGCAAAACCGGCAATGCCGTCACCGGTGGCTGGGCCCTGTTTGCCATGGCCAGCGGGATGAGCGTGCCACTGCTACTGACCGGTCTGTCTGCCGGCAGCCTGCTGCCACGTGCCGGTGCATGGATGAACCATGTGAAAAAAGTCTTCGGCCTGCTGCTGATTGCCGTCGCCATCTGGATGATCAGCCCTATCCTGTCGGCCAGCGCCAGCATGTTGCTGTGGGGCGCGTTTGCCATCCTGTGTGCCAGCTTCCTGCGCACCGGTGAAGCACTGCCGGCCCATGCCGGGCTGGGCGCCTACAGCGCGCGTGCACTGGGCATCATCCTGTTGCTGATCGGCCTGTTTGAACTGGTCGGCGCTGCCAGCTCCGGCAGCAATGTACTGCAACCGTTGGCCCATCTGCGCGGCGTGGCCTCGGCCGATCGCGCCGACAGCAATGGCGCTGCCGGCGCGCCGCGCTTCACCCGGATTCGCACCGTCGCCGAGCTCGAGCAAGTGCTGGCCAGCACCCGCCAACCGGTGATGCTGGACTTCTATGCCGACTGGTGTGTCGCCTGCAAGGAGATGGAACACCTGACCTTTGCCGACGCCAAGGTCGCCGACGCCATGCGCGGCATGCAGCTGATTCAGGTCGACGTCACGGCCAATAGCGCCGATGACCGCGCCCTGATGAAGCGCTTCGCTCTGTTCGGGCCACCCGGCATCATCCTGTTCAACAACGCCGGTCAGGAAGTTGCTGCCGCCCGCGTAATCGGCTTCCAGCCAGCCGCCGCCTTCCTGCGCCAGTTACAGCGCGTCACCAGTTAAGCAAGGATCGTGATGACTCAGACACCCCAAACCCAGCATGCCCGCCTGTTAATTCTGGGCTCCGGCCCGGCCGGCTATGCGGCCGCCGTGTACGCCGCCCGCGCCAATCTGCAACCGACCCTGATCACCGGTCAGGAACAGGGTGGCCAGTTAATGACCACCACCGAAGTGGAAAACTGGCCGGCCGATCCGGCCGGCGTGCAGGGCCCCGAACTGATGGAACGCTTCCGCCAGCATGCGGAGCGCTTCGGCACGCGCCTGCTGTATGACCACATCCATACCTGCCACCTGAATGAAACACCGCTGCGCCTGAGCGGCGACAACGGCGACTACACCTGCGACGCCCTGATCATCGCCACCGGCGCATCGGCCCAGTATCTGGGCCTGCCATCGGAGCAGGCGTATATGGGACGCGGCGTATCGGCCTGTGCCACCTGTGACGGTTTCTTCTATCGCGGCCGCGAAGTCGCCGTGATCGGCGGCGGCAACAGCGCCGTCGAAGAAGCGCTGTACCTGTCCAATATCGCCGAGCGTGTAACACTGGTGCACCGCCGCGAACACTTCCGCGCCGAGCCGATTCTGATCGACCGGCTGTACGCCAAAGTCGCACAGGGCCGCATCGTCCTGAAGCTCGAACGCGAACTGCACGAGGTGCGTGGCGATGACTCCGGCGTGACCGGCGTGGTACTGCGCCAACACGATGGCATGCTGGAAGTGCTCGACGTGCACGGCG
>JAIELO010000100.1 GCA_019752915.1 Burkholderiaceae bacterium | reverse complement strand
CGGTCGTGTGCCGCCCTTTTGCGGAGTCCGGATACGCGGCCACAAGCTGGCGTGTCTTTCCGAGTGCCCGACCCTGCACTCAAACTCTACTGTTGGATGTCTATCGCAATGCTGGCTACTTTTTTTGCCCCCGGTAAACGGATGATGCGCCAATTGCGCATGCCGACCAAATTCGCTCTGATCGTTGTTGCTCTGCTGGTCCCGTTGATGATGTTGCTGTTCTTGTATGTGAGTAAAAGCAATCAGGACATCGACTTCGCCCTGGGTGAAAAGTCGGGGGTGCGCTATCACCGTGAAGTGAATGTGCTGATGAACACTTCGCTGCAGCATCGTGGGCAGGCATTGCTGAAGTTGCTGGAAACCGAGAACCCTGCGGAAATGCAGGCCGCCGCCGAGCAGGTGCGGGCCCAGTTTGCCAGCCTGCAGAAAGAGCTGGAGGCGGATGACCCGTTCGCGATGTTGCCGTTGCTTAAAGAGGCGGAAGGTCTATGGGGGCAGGCGCTGGCGGGAAGTTATAGCGAAACGGCGCAGATTACGGCCAAGTACGCCCCACTGAACCGCGCCCTGACGGCATTGCGCCGGCGCGTCTCCGATGGCTCGCAACTGGCACTCGATCCCGACGAGGATTCCTATTACCTGATGCTGTCAGGCACAGACAAAATGCCACTGATCATTGAACAGCTGGCGCCCTTGCGCGGACTGGTGACCTATGTGGCGGCGAAACCGGATCAGGCGGCCGCGACGCTGGTGCGGATTGCCGGCTACATGGCCTTACTGCGCGCTGAAGTGGATGACGCGCGCGACGAAATGGCGCGGGCCGCCAAGGCTAATCCTGCGGCGCTGGCCAAGTTCGATCAGAGTGCGCTGGCAGCCGTCGATGCCTATCTGGAACAGATTAACGACACCGTGGTCAAGTCGGTCAGCGCGATACCGTTCAAGATCTACGCACAGGGTAGTAAGGTGATTACTGCCAATGCCGGGCTCACCAACCAGTTACTCGATGGCCTGGAAGAATCGCTGGATGGCCGGATTACCCGTTTGCGTATTCTGCGCAACACCATGCTGGCCGGGGTGATGCTGGCCTTGAGTGTGGCAGCGTATGCGCTGGTCAGTTTCTATCAGGCCAGCCTGAGCGGTCTGAATGCCATCAGCCGTCGTGTCGAGCGTATGGGTAACGGTGACTTGGGTGATAGCACGGCCGCCAGCGGCAAGGATGAAATCACCGTTGCCATTAACATGGTGCGGGGCAGTGTCGGCAAATTGCACGAGATTGTGTCCGGAGTGCGGGTGTCGGCCGAGTCGATCAGTCTGGCTGCGTCGGAAATTGCGGCCGGTAATAACGATCTGGCCCAGCGCGGCGCGCGCATCGCCGGTACCGTGCAGGAAGCTGCGTCCAATATGGATGCACTGGATCAGGCGGTGGCACATAATCTGGCGAATGCCAAGATGGCCGACGAGCTGGCCATGTCGGCCTTCAAGGTCGCCAGCAGCGGCGAGCAGACGGTCTCGAATGCGGTGGCGATGATGGAAAAAATTACCCAGTCTTCGCGCCAGATCGGCGAGATTACCCAGGTGATCGAGGGGATTGCGTTCCAGACCAATATTCTGGCGCTGAACGCGGCGGTGGAAGCGGCACGTGCCGGAGAGCAGGGGCGTGGTTTTGCGGTAGTGGCTTCGGAAGTGCGCAATCTGGCGCAGCGTAGTAGCAGCGCGGCCAAGGAGATTGGTGATCTGATCCGTACCTCGATCGGCGACGTCGACGAAGGCGCCCGTTTCGTCAATGCAGCCGGCAGCACCATGAGCGACATCGTGCAATCGGTGCAGCGCGTGAATGCCATCATGGATGAAATCACCCAGGACTCTAACAAGCAGGCCCAGCAGATTAACCAGATGGCCGCCTCGGTGCGCGAAGTCGATGCTAGCACGCAGGAAAATGCCGCCATGGTGGAAGAAATTGCTGCCGCCGTGATGTCGCTGGAAGAGCGTGCCACCTTCCTGTCGGATTCCGTGCAGGTGTTCCAGCTCGGCACCAAGACGCCGGTCCATGCTGCGCCATCGCGCCATTTGAAACTGAGCCGCCGGACGGGCCGGGCACGCGACGCCGCAGCCTGATCAGGCGAGCGTTGCTTCGGCGCACGCGTGTGCGCCGAACGCTATCCGCAGGCAAGGCATGCTGGTAGTATTGTCGGCATGACAAAACTACGCATGGTGGGCTGGCTGGTCTGCATGGCGCTGTGGCTGCCATGGCGGCTGGCGCTGGCTGCCCAGACCATTCCCCTGTATGTGTTCTATCCGGGGCCGACGTTTTCGGTCGGCGCCCCCGGCAATCTCACGGAAAAAATGGCCGACTGGCTTACTCAGCGCTCCAGCGGGCGCTACCAGTTCATCGCCACCCAGATCCCCCGTCGTCGTTTGATGCGCATGCTCAACCAGCCACACTGGCAAGGTGTGGTGGCGTGGGCCAATCCGCGCTGGTTCGGTGCGGCCGCTGCGCACCAGAGCTGGACCGGTCATTACATGGTCGATGCGAATCTGGTGGTATCGCTGCGCAGCGCCCCCCTCGATTACAGCGGCGATGCCAGCCTGCATGGCTTACGGATCGGCACGGTAGAGGGCTTTAACTACAAGGATTTCGATAGTTTGCTCGAGGCCGGTCTGGTGACCAAGGACGAGGCTGATAGCGAGGCGCGTAATCTGCTCAAGCTGCAACAGCGGCGTGTGCCGGTAGCGTTTCTGCAAGCTAGTTCGCTGCCCCGCATGCGTCAGCAGTTTGCCGATCTCGATAGCTGGTTATATCTGGCAGCACGCCCCCGCACCGTGTTCGAACGGGCGTTCTTCATGGCGCCCCAGCAGCCGCAATTGCTGGAGTTTCTGAATCAGCAGAGCGCCGCACTGCTGGCAGACCGCCCGTGGCAGCAGGAGTTCGATACCTGCAAACATATCGTGCCGCGCCAGTCCGGCGCCAGCGATGCACAACGTAAGCTCTGCCGTTAAGCGCTGCGCGGGGTTTGTTCGGTATAATCGCCAGATTGCCGGCTCGCCGGAACTCTGACCGCCGGCTCGCCGGGCCGGATCGCAGCCGCTGCCTTCCGCTCCCGCCTCACCCATCACTAGAAAAAAATCCTCATGGCTTCTTCCAACGATAACGTCAGCATGGCGCTGTTCTGCGACTTCGAAAACGTCGCGCTCGGTGTGCGCGACGCCAATTACGACAAATTCGATATCAAGCCCGTGCTGGAGCGCTTGCTGCTCAAGGGTAGTATTGTGGTCAAGAAAGCGTATTGCGACTGGGATCGCTACAAAGGCTTCAAAGCGCCTATGCACGAAGCTAACTTCGAGCTGATCGAAATTCCCCATGTGCGCCAGTCGGGCAAGAATTCGGCCGACATCCGCATGGTGGTCGATGCGCTGGACTTGTGCTACACCAAGTCGCACGTGGATACCTTCGTGATTATTTCCGGGGATTCCGATTTCTCGCCGCTGGTGTCCAAGCTGCGCGAAAACGCCAAG
>JAIELO010000419.1 GCA_019752915.1 Burkholderiaceae bacterium | reverse complement strand
AACGGCGATAAGCGCTTTGACGACCAGCTGGGCCTGAGCATTGCCCCCGCCCAGCGTGCCCGTCAATTCAAGCTGTATCACCAGTTCAGCAAGCGTCTGCAGGCGATCGCGCGTGCGCGCCTGAGCAGTGCCGACCAGATCAACTACGACATCCTGCGCTTCGAGCTGAACAGCCTGCTGGCAATCGAAGCTTTCCCGGAACACCTGCTGCCGATCACCCAGATGGATAGCGTGCCCGTCGCGCTGGCCAACTATGCCGGTGGCGAAGCCTCCCAGCCGCTCACCACGGTAGCCGAATACAATGCCTATCTGAAGCGCATCAGCCAGCTGCCCGCATGGATCGATCAGGCCATTGCAAACATGCGCGTGGGTATGCGTAGCGGCATCACCCAGCCACGCGCCCTGATGCTATCGGCCCTGCCGCAGTTCCAGCAACTGCTCAGCGACAAGGCTGAAAGCAATATCTTCTATACGCCCATCACCAAACTGCCAGCCAGCTTCAGCGCCGCTGATCGCCAGCGCCTGAGCGTCGCCTACCGGGACGCCGTCGGCCAGCGCATCCTGCCTGCCCTGCAACGTCTGGCGCGCTTCATCGAACAGGACTACCTGCCGGCCTGCCGTAGCAGCACCGGGCTGGGCGATTTGCCAAATGGCGCGGCGTGGTATCAGGCGCGGGTGGCCGATTCGACCACCACCAGCATGCAGCCGGCGGAAATCCACGCCATCGGTTTAAAAGAAGTGGCGCGCATTCAGGCCCAGTTCGCCGTTCTCGGCCCCAAACTCGGCTATGACGGCCCGCCAGCCGGCCTGCCCGTCTGGGTCGCCGCACAGGCCAAGTTCTATCCGTTCAAAACAGAACAGCAGGTACAGGCGGTCTATCACCAGCTCAATGACGTGCTCGACACCAAACTGCCGCAGATGTTCACGCTGCTGCCGAAAGCCAAGCTCGATCTGCGTCTGGAACCGGAACTGAGCCGCGCCACCGCATCCGACCATTACACGGCACCGGCCGGGGATGGTTCGCGTCCCGGCGTGTTCTGGTCGGTGGTCAATGACCCGACCAAATACGGCAGCACCGGCATGACCACGCTATTCCTGCACGAAGGCAAACCGGGGCACCACTTCCACATCGCCCTGATGCAGGAACTGAACCTGCCGAAGTTCCGTAAATTCGGCGGCAACAACGCCTACACGGAAGGCTGGGCGCTGTACGCCGAAACGCTGGGCAAGGAGATGGGGCTGTTTGAAGATCCGGCCCAGTACTTCGGCCACCTCAACGACGAACTGCTGCGCGCCACCCGTCTGGTGGTCGACACCGGCATGCACGCACTGGGCTGGAGCCGCGAACGCAGCATCGCCTACATGCACGACACGCTGGGCTATGACGTCACCGCCAAAACCGAGACCGAGCGCTATATGGCATGGCCGGGGCAGGCACTGGGCTACAAGATCGGCTCGCTGAAGATTGTCGCGCTGCGCGAGCGCGCCAGTGCTGCCCTCGGTGACAAATTCAGCCTGCCAGCCTTCCACGCCGTCGTGCTGGGTGACGGCACCGTGCCGCTGGCTCTGCTGGAAGAAAAAGTCGAGCGCTGGATCGCCAGCCAGCAATAACAACACTCAAAAAATCAGCGCAAAAAAAACGGCACCCGAGGGTGCCGTTTCTATTTGCTAGGCGCTGCTTACGCTTCGCCGTCGTGCGGGATGACTTCGCTCACGTCGGCTTCGCTGCCGGCCATGGCGGCCTTCTCGGCAGCCAGCAGAGCTTGACGCTCTTCGACTTCCCACTGCTCTTTCTCTTTGCGAGCGCGGTGGAATGCCAGACCCGTACCACCCGGGATCAGACGACCCACGATGACGTTTTCTTTCAGACCACGCAGACCGTCGCGTTTGCCCATGATGGCAGCTTCGGTCAGCACGCGAGTGGTTTCCTGGAACGATGCAGCCGAGATGAACGAGTCAGTCGACAACGATGCTTTGGTAATACCCAGCAGCACGTTTTCGTAGGTCGCAGCGATCTTGTTCTCTTTGACCATGCGATCGTTCTCTTCCAGCAGCTCGGAACGCTCTACCTGTTCGCCGACGATGTAGTCGGTGTCACCGGCATTGACGATCTGAACGCGACGCAGCATCTGACGTACGATCACTTCGATGTGCTTGTCGTTAATCTTCACGCCCTGCAGACGGTACACGTCCTGCACTTCGTCAACGATGTAACGTGCCAGCGCTTCGATACCCAGCAGTCGCAGAATGTCTTGCGGATCGGCAGGACCGTCCACAATCATCTCGCCCTTGTTCACTACCTGGCCGTCGTGTACCAGCACTTGCTTGTCCTTGGTGATCAAGAACTCGTGCTTGTTGCCGTCCATGTCCGTGATTTCCAGACGCTGCTTACCTTTGGTTTCTTTACCGAATGCAACAGTACCGGTCACTTCCGCCAGCATACCCGCATCTTTCGGCGAACGAGCTTCGAACAGCTCGGCAACGCGCGGCAGACCACCGGTAATATCGCGAGTCTTCTGCGATTCGGTCGGGATACGCGCCAGCACTTCACCGACGGACACTGCCTGGCCATCTTTCACCATGATCAGCGCGCCGACCTGGAAGCCGATCGCTACAGCGTGTTCGGTACCGGCGATCTTCACTTCGTGACCATCTTCGTTCAACAGTTTGACCTGTGGACGCAGGGTTTTGGTCAGCGAACCGCGACGTTTGGCATCGATTACCACCAGGGTCGACAGACCGGTCACTTCGTCCACCTGACGGGCAACGGTCACGCCTTCTTCGACGTTCTCGAAACGCACCGTACCGGCGTACTCGGTAATGATCGGACGGGTCAGCGGATCCCAGGTTGCCAGGGCCGTACCGGCCTTGATCACCAGACCGTCTTTGACGATCAGGGTCGCGCCGTACGGCACCTTGTGACGCTCACGCTCACGGCCGTGGTCGTCGGTAATCAGCACTTCGCCCGAACGGGAAATGACGATTTGCGCGCCCTTGCCGTTGGTGACGTAACGCATGGTCGAGGTGAAGCGGATGGTACCGTTCGACTTCGCTTCCACCGACGATGCCACTGCCGCACGCGACGCCGCACCACCGATGTGGAAGGTACGCATGGTCAGCTGGGTACCTGGTTCACCGATCGACTGCGCTGCGACCACACCGACGGCTTCGCCGGAGTTGACCAGCATGCCGCGGCCCAGATCGCGACCGTAGCACTTGGCGCACAGGCCGAAGCGCGTGTCGCAAGTCAGCGGGGTACGGACCTTGACTTCATCGATCGACAGACGCTCGATCTCTTCCACCATGTCTTCGTCCATCAGGGTACCGGCTTCGTACAGCGTTGCCTGGGTTTCCGGATTGACGACGTCGTTGACCACCACACGGCCGAGGATACGGTCGCGCAGCGCTTCAATGACTTCACCACCTTCAACCAGCGCCTTCATGACGGTACCGTTGGAGGTGCCGCAATCATCTTCGATGACGACCAGATCCTGGGTCACGTCGACCAGACG
>JAIELO010000327.1 GCA_019752915.1 Burkholderiaceae bacterium | reverse complement strand
TTCTGAACCATCACGGTGAGCCCGCCGCCAGTCACGCTGGCTGCTCACCACCTCAGCTCACCACATTCTGCGGCGCTCCCGCAACCCAGGCTTCCAGATTGTCGATTAACTGATCCACCAGCACCTGCATGGCCTGACTACTGGCCCATGCCGAATGGGGTGTCAGCAGGAAATTGGGCAGACGCAGATTGAGCAGCACATTGTCCGGCGGCGGCGGCTCCTGCACCAGTACATCGAAACCGGCACCGCCAATCACACCGGCGCGCAAGGCGTCCGCCAGCGCCATTTCATCGACCAGGCCACCGCGTGCAGTGTTAATCAGCAGGGCGCTGCGTTTCATGCGGATCAATTCTTTGGCGCTAATCAGGTTGCGTGTCTGCGCCGTCAGCGGCAGGTGCAGGCTGAGGATGTCGGAAGTCTCCAGCACTTCATCGAAGCCCGCTTGGCGCACACCATCGGCGGCGGCATCGCTCAGTGGCGAGCGATTGTGCACGATGACTTCCATGCCGAAGGCGCGCGCAATCTGCGCCACCGATTTGCCCAGCGCCCCATAGCCCAGCAACCCTAAACGACTGCCGGCCAGATCGCTGATCGGATGACCGAACAGGCAGAAACGCTCGGACTTCTGCCACAGTCCCGCTTCGATATCGGCGCGGTAGGCGACCAGCTGGCGACGCAGTGCGAGGATCAGGGCAAACGTATGTTCGGGCAGCGTGTGCACGGCGTAGTTGCGGATGTTGGCGACTACGATGCCGCGTTCGCGACAGGCCGGCAGATCGATGATGTCGGTGCCAGTGGCGGCCACGGCGATCATCTTCAGGTCCGGCAACTGTGCCAGATCGGCCGCGCGCAGCGGCACTTTGTTGGTGATGGCGATGCTGGCGCCGGCTTCGCGCAGGCGGGCGACTGCGTCGGCTGCACGGGTCAGCGGATACTCGCGCCAGCGGTGGGCGAAGGCGGGAGGGCGCACCCGGGCGATGACGCTATCCCGGTCAAGGAACACGATGCTGTGGGGCTCAGTCATAAGGCTAGCTCAAAGTTGGCAGGGCGCGCCGCTGCGGGAATCTTCGGCAGACGCATGCCCGGGTGGTTGGAAAACAGTTCGGCGACCCATTCGACAAATACGCGCACCTTGGCCGACAGGTGGCGGTTCTGAGGATACACCACGTGCACTGGCAGCGGGTCCGAACTCCAGTCGGCGAGGATCTGTTCCAGCGTTCCGGCGCTGAGCATCGGCTCGAGCATAAAGTTGGGCATCTGGACGATGCCGAGGCCGGCCAGCCCCGCAGCGGTATAAGCGACGCTATCGTTAAGGGCAATCACGCCGGGCAGCGGCAACTGGATGCGCTGATCGTCGCGGGCAAAGTCCCAGTCGAAGATTTTGCCGGTGCGCGAAGAAAAATAATTCACACAGCGGTGCCGTTTCAATTCTTCGGGATGGCTCGGACGGCCATACTGGTTCAGATACGATGGCGCGGCGCAGGTGATAAATTCGAGGATGCCGACGCGCCGTGCGATCAGGCTGGAATCGGCCAGCGCACCGCCGCGTACCGCGCAGTCGACGCCTTCTTCGATCAGGTCGATGGTGCGGTCGCTACAACCGAGTTCGAGCTGGATGTCGGGATAGCGCCGGAAAAAGTCGGGCAGGGCGGGAATCAGCACGCTGCTGGCCAGTCCGGTCGGGGCATCGACCCGCAAACGGCCGCTGGGACTGAGACGGGTGCGCGAGAGCGATTCTTCGGCCTCGCGCACGTCCGACAGGATGCGCAGGCAGCGCTCGTAATATGCGGCGCCATCCGCTGTAACGCTGACCTGACGGGTAGTGCGGTGCAGTAGTTTTACCGATAAGGCTGCTTCCAGCGACTGGATCAGGGTCGACACGGTGGCCTTGGGCAGCTGCATATTCTCGGCAGCGCGGGTAAAACCGCCTGCGTCGACCACTTGCACAAACACTTCCATGGCTTGCAATTTATTCATTGATTCATCCCATTGTTCGGGATTCTGAACAATCAATTCAATTTACCCGTATTTATCGGATTGTAAATCAAGTTTAAGATAGCCGTACTGTTTAAGAATTGTCTCAACAGGAAAGGGGATGCACATGAAATATCGGGATGGAATTTTCACTACGCTGGCACTGGCGCTGACTTCGGTCGCACTGGCGGCGGTGGTATATACCGATGCCTATTCGCAGGCGGCCAAGGCCGAAGCGAGTGGGGTGCGTGCCCTGACTGAAGCCGCTGCCGGCGCCACGCTGGCTAGCGCCGATCAGGACGGTGACGGCGAGCAGCCAGGCTACGCGCACCGTTCGCAGCTTCGCGGGCAGGTCGGCTAATGAGCGCGGTGCAGGATCTGGTCATGGGCGAAGTGCTGCCACAGTTGTCGGCGCTGCTGGCGATCCGCAATCTGCAGGTGGGTGCTGCCGAGGGGAATTTACCGGCGCGTCTGTATGCAGTGGGCGAGGCTACGCCCAAGCGCGATACGCTGATCGTGTTCTTCCATGGTGGCGGATTTGTCGGCGGCGATCTCGATGATGCAGATATGTTCCTGCGTCATCTGGCCGATCAACATCCCGCTGCGCTGGTGCTGGCTAGCAGTTATACGCTGGCGGCCGTGAAGCCGTTTCCGGCGGCAGTCGAAGACGCCCACGCCGTGCTGCTGTGGGCTAAAAAGCACAAGGCCAAACTGGGCTGGACTGGCAAACGCCTGATCGTGGCCGGCATTGAAGCCGGTGCCAATCTGGCAGCGGTGTGCACGTTGATG
Organism: Burkholderiaceae bacterium; assembly: GCA_019752915.1. Classification (GTDB taxonomy): domain Bacteria; phylum Pseudomonadota; class Gammaproteobacteria; order Burkholderiales; family Burkholderiaceae_D; genus Rugamonas. The sequence continues at coordinate 752 of JAIELO010000327.1, read as the reverse complement.
GCGCGCGACCGGGGTGGCCCGGCACTGGCTGGCCAGATTCTGATTATGCCGATGCTCGACCCGGGCCTGAGCACCTGTTCCATGCGCGAGATGCAGCACGATCAGGACTTGCTGGAAGTGGCCGATGCCTGCGCGGCGGCGTATCGCGGCTATCTGCCGAATGCCGCCGATCGCGTTCATCCGTATGCTTCGCCGCTGCAATCGAGCCGTCTGAAAAACCTGCCGCCGGCACTAATCCTGACTACCGAGGACGATCCGCTGCGTGACGAAGCCGAGCAATATGCTGCCAAATTAATGGCCTGCGGGGTCAAAACCAGCGTCACCCGCATGCCGCCAGCACCCCTGCTGGAAAGCGGGGCGCGCAACGAATGTGCGTGCAAGCGCTACGCACTGGGGGAAATCGCCTGCTTTATCGCAGGTCTGGAACGGGCTGATATGCCAGCCACCAGCTAGCCCCCTCTGTAACTCCTGCAGTACCAAGCAACACGTCCCCACTGGCTTGCCGGCGGGGCGCTAGTACCGTGTTTTCTCGAGATTTCGACGAGCTGACCGGTGCCGCCAATTCTATTAAATATTTTCATGCTAAAAGGGATAAAAATGAAAAACATTAAGTCTGTAACCGCCATGGGCCGGCCATTGGCTGCCGCCATGGCGCTGGCCGACATCCCGCCATCCACCGCCACTGCATTCAGCGCGCCGGTCTTGGAGGTCGATTTCTCCATGTGGGTCGCGGCAATGGTACGCAGGTAGTA
>JAIELO010000077.1 GCA_019752915.1 Burkholderiaceae bacterium | reverse complement strand
AGCCCAGTTTGTACTGGTATTTATCGGAATCGAGGCTCTGGCCGTTCGGCACATAGGCGCACACGATGCGTACCCCGGCGATGGTGGCGGCAATGATGCGTTGCTGCGGATCGTCATACAGCGGGTTGTTCTTGACCACATCGGTGATCGGCAGCTTCGACAGGATGGCCACACCGTTATAGGTTTTCTGGCCACTGAACACCACCTGATAACCGGCTGCTTCGATGGCCGCTTGCGGGAATTTGTCATCCGTCATCTTGGTCTCCTGAATGCAGAGCACATCGATGGGCTGTTCTTCCAGCCATTTCAGCACGTGCGGCAGACGGACATTGAGGGAGTTGACATTCCAAGTGGCTATTTTCATGTGTATTTTGTACTCTTAAAAATCAAAATTTTGCGTTGTTATGGTGGCTTGTCTTCTTGCATGGCAACCGGCCGAGTGGTCCAACTATCGGCATGATGACTTACTCCTCATACTTTGAATAACAGTATTTTATGTTGCAATGGGCTCGACGACGAGTCGCACGCCAAGTGCGGCGCATACTTTATTGACAGTATCGAACCGAGGAGCGCTGTCTGCACGAAGCGCCTTGTAGAGAGCTTCGCGCGTGATGCCTGCTGACTCAGCAATGCTAGACATCCCGTGAGCGCGGGCTATGTCGCCTAATGCTGCAGCCAGCACACCCGCATCATTAGCTTGAAGAATATCGGTGAGATAGGCGGCAATCGTGGCTTTGTCGGTGAGATATTGTGTTGCGTCGAAGTCAGGAAGAGCGTCTATATTGACTGTGGTGCTCATGGTGTTCCTCTGTTAGGTGAGTGTGCTTGCCAATTTCTTAGCCGTCTTGATGTCCTGTTTTTGGCTCTTCTTTGAGCCGCCGATGAGCAGAACTATGATTTGATCGCCTCGTTGCGTAAAGTAGATGCGCCACCCTGCACCCACATGAATACGAAGCTCCGAGACGCCGTTTCCGACTGGTTCAACATCTCCCATCAAGCCCAGTTCCAGCCGTTTCAGGCGCGCCAAAAGTAGACCTCGGACGGCACGGTCTTGTAAGCGACTTAACCACGTAGTGAACTCCGGTAAGGGCTTCAGGGTGTACATGCATGAAGTGTAATCGATCGATTACAGGTGTGCAAATGGATATACCTGATAGCGCGCCGGGCGCCTGGTTGATGGCGTAACGGTTTTCTTTGAGCTCTGGAAGCGTACCAGTTGATGCTTTGCGGGACAGTACCGACAAAGTTAGTTGCTCAAATGGCTATTTTTGTAAAAAAACATGCAAAACCACTTTGTGTGCACGGGCACTGAGACTAAAATGCTGCAATTCGCTGAAAAACAGAAAAAAATTTCTGAAAATGTCTCGTCGTTGTCAAAATTGAACGACAAATCGCGACGTAGCGCGTAAAAAAGAAATATACTATTGTAAATTCGATAGAGAACTAGTTTTGCCGAGCGGCAATAAAAAAATATCAAGTATTTTTCACAACTTGATGTTGTAAAATAATAAGAAATGGTACTATATGGAAATTACTTGTTATGTTGTTAGTGAATTGCGCGTAGCGCATTTACAAAGGATGAAAAATGCGAACTGCATTTGAAGCATGGGCACAGAAAGACGGTCACATCGTCCGACGGCGCGAAGATAAACCTGAAGAGTATCTGGTCTTTGAAACTCAGCGTCGCTGGGTGATCTGGCAGGCTGCGCTGGCACACGGCAAAGCTCCCGGTGGTCGTAAGACTGCTGCCCAGAAAGAGGCCGAAGCACTGGAAAAAGCCAAGCAGGCGATCCAGCGTGCACCTGCGCTCGAACAGAACGAAGCAGCGGTGCGCAATCAGGTGCTCAACGAAGTACTCGATGCCTTCTCGTCGCTCGGTGGTTCCGGTGGTCTGGACGATATTCTGAAAGTCGTGCAGAGCCTGAAACAGAAGCAGGATCAGCAGTCGGGTCAGCAGGCTGAGCGTCCTGTGAGCGTGGCAGCTCCTGTGCATCACAACGCCTGATAGTGCAACGCTACAGGCATTACAAAGGTGGCCTCTACGAACTGGTGTGTGAGGCCACCCAGGAATCGGACCTGAGTCCGGTGATCGTCTATCGTGCCGCCAACGGCACTGTCTGGACCCGTCCCAAACAAGTGTTCTTCGAAGTCATCGAAGTCGATGGCGTAAAAGTACCGCGCTTTACGCCGCTTGATTAAGCCTTTAGAAATCGCCCCTCACTGCTAAACTGGCCGGACCGATGATACTCTGGGTCTACCATGTCTTTGCGTACTTTCCCTTTTAGTGCTGTGTTGCTGGCCGGCTTATGCGGCTGTGCCACGCTGACCGAACCGACCGACCAATCCGTGCTGGTGCAGACCGTGCTCGAGCATCGAGAGATCGCCGGAGTGGGTTGTGTGCTGTCCAACGATGTCGGTAAATGGTTTGTCACCACGCCGGCGCGGATCAGCCTGCGTAAGAGTGCCAGTCCGCTGCGCATCGATTGCAAGCAGGAGGGCATGGCCTGGGCCTATGAAAAGGTCGATGCCAAAGCAAATAGCAGTTTGTGGGGGAATCTGGTGCTGACGGCCGGAGTCGGCTATTTCGTCGATAAGAACACCGGGGCCGGATACGAATATCCGGCCACGCTGACAGTGCTGATGCGACCAGCGGCGGAGCGTGCTACGCAACCGCCACCGGCCGTCGGGGTGACGCTGTACTAATGCTTGCCCTGAATTAGGTACGGCCGATCAGGAAGTTCGACAGCAGTGGTACCGGACGACCGGTCGCACCTTTGGCGCCACCCGATTTCCAGGCAGTACCGGCGATGTCGAGGTGGGCCCAGGTGTATTTGCGGGTGAAGTTTTCCAGGAAGGCTGCAGCGGTGCAGGAAGCGCCGCCCGGCGTACCGATGTTGGCCAGATCGGCGAAGTTCGATTTCAGCTGGTCGTTATACTCTTCACCGATCGGCAGACGCCATGCGGTATCGCTGGCAGCCTGACCGGCAGCCAGCAGTTCGGCTGCCAGGGCGTTGTGGGCCGCGTCGTCGCGCGTGAACAGACCGCTCTTATGGTGGCCCAGCGACACGATGCAGGCGCCGGTCAGGGTGGCGATATCGATCACGGCAGCCGGATTGAAACGCTCGGAGTAGGTCAGCGCATCGCACAGCACCAGACGGCCTTCGGCGTCGGTGTTGAGGATTTCGATGGTCAGGCCATTCATCGAGGTGACGATGTCGCCCGGTTTGGTAGCGCGGCCGGAAGGCATGTTTTCGCAGGCAGCGATGACACCGATTACGTTCAGTTTCAGGTTCATTTCACCGATGGCGCGGAAGGTACCCAGTACCGAAGCGGCGCCGCCCATGTCGTACTTCATCTCGTCCATGCCGGGGCCGGCTTTCAGCGAAATGCCGCCGGTGTCGAAGGTAATGCCTTTACCGACCAGCACCACGGGCGCATCTTTGGCTTTGCCGCCCATGTGCTTGAGGATGATGAACTTCGGCGGCTGTTCGCTACCGTTGGTGACCGACAGGAAGCTG
>JAIELO010000114.1 GCA_019752915.1 Burkholderiaceae bacterium | reverse complement strand
ATGCACAAAATTACCCTATACGGCATCCCCAATTGCGACACCGTCAAAAAAGCCCGCGTCTGGCTGGCGGAACGTTATCCGCAAACCGTGTTTCACGACTTCAAAAAGCAAGGCTTATCGGCTGAAATTGTTGCCGCATGGCTACAAAAACTGCCGCGTGATGTATTGATCAATCGCAAAGGCTTGACTTGGCGCAATTTACCGGACGCGCGCAAGGCCGCCATCGTCGACGATGCCAGCGCGCTGGCGCTGATGCTGGAACAGCCCTCCGTGATCAAACGCCCGGTACTGGACAAGGACGGCGAGTTCGCAGTCGGTTTTTCCGACGCCCAGTACCAGCAGATTTTTAATTCCTGAATTCCTGAATCCCACTTCCAGACCCCATGACCATGACTCCTTCCCGCACGCTGGCCCTGACCGAAAAGCTGATCGCTCTGTCCTCCGTCACGCCGGATGACCAGGGCTGCCAGCAGCACCTGATCAATCTGCTCACACCGCTCGGCTTCGTGTGCGAGACCATCGAATCGAATGGCGTGACCAATCTGTGGGCACGCAAAGGCACGACCGCGCCGCTGCTGGTGTTTGCCGGGCATACCGACGTGGTGCCAACCGGTCCGGTGGAACAATGGCGCTCGCTGCCGTTCAACCCGACCCACCGCGACGGCAAATTGTATGGCCGTGGTGCGGCCGACATGAAAACCTCGATCGCCGGCATGGTGGTGGCCTGTGAAGAATTCATCGCCGCCCATCCCGAGCACCGCGGCTCGATCGGTTTTCTGATCACCAGCGACGAAGAAGGCCCGGCCACCGACGGCACGGTGGTGGTCTGCAATCTGCTCAAGGAACGCGGCACAGTGCTCGATTACTGCATCGTCGGCGAGCCAACCTCGGACGAAACGCTGGGCGACATGATCAAGAATGGCCGCCGTGGCTCGCTGTCGGGCAAACTCACCATCAAGGGTGTGCAGGGACACATCGCCTATCCGCAACTGGCGCGCAATCCTATCCATCTGGCGGCACCGGCACTGGCCGAACTGGTGGCCGAGCGCTGGGATGAAGGCAATGAATACTATCTGCCGACTTCCTGGCAGATGTCCAACATTAACGCCGGCACGGGCGCCAACAACGTCATCCCGGGCGACATGGTGATCGACTTTAATTTCCGCTTCTCCACCGCCAGCACCCATGAAGAGCTGAAACGCCGCGTGCACGCGATTCTGGACAAGCACGGCCTGCACTACGACCTGAAATGGGCGCTCAGCGGCCTGCCCTTCCTGACTCCGCGCGGCACCCTCAGCGATGCGCTGGCGGCGGCGATCCACAGCGAAACCGGCGTCACCACCGAATTATCGACCACCGGCGGCACCTCGGACGGGCGCTTTATCGCGCAGATCTGCCCTCAGGTGATAGAATTCGGGCCTCCCAATGCCAGTATCCACAAGATCGACGAGCATATCGAACTGCGTTTCGTCGATCCGCTGAAGAATATCTACCGGCGCACGCTGGAAAATCTGCTGGCCTGATCCGCCCCCGCGCGGCGTGCGCCTAGCGTTGACCATTGACCGTTGACCGTTTTACCGAGAACACCATGACTACCACTCCTTTTACCACGCCGCGCGATCTGCTGCGCTATGCTGTGACCCGTTTCAACGCTGCCAGCCTGTTTTTCGGCCACGGCAGCGTGGAAGCCTTCGATGAAGCAGCCTACCTGATCCTGCACACGCTGAAACTGCCGCTGGACCGGCTCGATCCTTTCTTGGATGCCCGTCTGCTGCCGGAAGAAGTTGCCACCGTCATGGCCGTCATCGAACGCCGCACCACCGAGCGCGTGCCGGCCGCCTACATCACCAACGAAGCATGGCTGGGTACTTATAACTTCTACGTGGACGAGCGCACCATTGTGCCGCGCTCCTTCATCGCCGAACTGATTCCGCAATACTTCTCGCCGTGGGTCAGCGAACCGGAAAACGTCGCCAATGTGCTGGAACTGTGCACCGGCTCCGGCTGTCTGGCGATCATGCTGGCCGACGCTTTCCCGGACGCCCATGTCGACGCGGTCGACATTTCCGCCGACGCGCTGGAAGTGGCGGCGAAAAACGTCGCTACCTACGGTCTGCAGGAACGTCTGACGCTGATCCAGTCCGACCTGTACGCCAACGTGCCGGCCAAAAAATATGACCTGATCATCACCAATCCGCCGTATGTGAATTCGGCCTCGATGAGCAAGCTGCCGATGGAATACCGCGCCGAGCCGGAACTGGCACTCGATGGCGGCAAGGATGGCATGGATCTGGTACGCCGCATTGTCGCCGGTGCGGCAGAACGCCTGACCGACGACGGCATCCTGATCGTCGAAATCGGCAACGAACGCGATTTCGCCGAAGCCGCGTTTGGCGAAATGGGCCTGACCTGGCTCACCACCAGCAATGGCGACGACATGGTCTTCCTGCTGACCGCCGACCAGCTCAAGCTGTAACCTCACCAGAAAAAGAACAACAGATGATCCGCTTTCTTCAAGTAAGCCTGATGCGCGGCACCAAGCCGCTGCTGGAACAGGTTGATGTCACCCTCAATCCCGGCGATAAGATCGGCCTGATCGGCGCCAATGGCGCCGGCAAATCCAGCCTGTTCGCCATGATGCGCGGCGAGCTGCATCCGGACCAGGGCGAGATCGACTTCCCGGCCAAATGGCGCGTCGCTTACGTAGCGCAGGAAACACCGCCGCTCGAGCGTGCAGCGCTCGATTACGCCATCGACGGCGACGCCACCCTGCGCAAGCTGGAAGCGGAACTGGCCCGCCTCGAAGCGGAGCCGGAGTCGAACGAAAACGGCATCGCCATGGGCGACCTGTATGCCGCGCTGGCCGACGCCGATGCCTACACCGTGCAATCGCGCGGCGAACAGCTGCTGCTCGGTCTGGGCTTCACACTGGACCAGATGAAACAGCCGGTATCGAGTTTCTCCGGCGGCTGGCGTATGCGCCTCAATCTGGCGCAGGCACTGATGTGCCCTTCCGACCTGCTGCTGCTCGATGAACCAACCAATCACCTGGATCTGGATGCGATTATCTGGCTGGAAGACTGGCTGAAACGCTATCCGGGTACGCTGCTGATCATCTCCCACGATCGCGACTTCCTCGACGAAGTCGTCAACGTGGTGGTGCACATCGACGAGCGCAAACTGAAACGCTACTCGGGTAACTACTCCTCGTTCGAACGCCAGCGCGCGGCCCAGATGATTCTGGCTGCCGGTGCACTGGAAAAGCAGCAGCGCAAACGCGCCCACCTCGAATCGTTCGTGAACCGCTTCAAGGCGCAAGCGTCGAAAGCGCGTCAGGCACAGAGCCGTATGAAGGCACTGGCCAAGATGGAAGAACTGGCGCCGCTGCGTGCCGCCGCCGAATTCTCCTTCGAATTCCGCGAGCCACTGAGCGCACCGAATCCGCTGCTGGTGCTGGACGATGTGGAAGCCGGCTATCGTATGGAAGATCAGGCTACGGGCGAAATCACCACCAAGAC
>JAIELO010000223.1 GCA_019752915.1 Burkholderiaceae bacterium | reverse complement strand
CTTCACCCTCGCGGGTCTGCGGCTGGCCATTTTCCGACACCCAGCGCTCTACACCGTGCGCATCGACGATGCGGTATTCCACCTCATACGGCTGGTGTGCGCGGATCGCCTCGGAAACGCTGTGGCGATGATGGCGGCGGTCTTCCGGCACAATCAGATTGGTCCAGTCATGGCTGGTGCCGCGCATGAATTGCGCAGCCGGATAGCCGGAAATTTCTTCGATGGTCTCCGAGACAAAGTCGATCACGCCATCCGGACGGCAGCGAAACACGGCGCCCGGCACCTGCGTGACGATGGTGCGGAAGCGTTCTTCGCGCTGGCCGATATCTTCGAACAGGCGACGGATCGCCACCCGCATCTGGTCCAGCTGACTGGCCAGCAGCCCAAGTTCATCGCTGCCACTGAGATCGAGCCGGGTTTCGAAATCGCCATGCGAAAGGCGATTGGAAAAGCGCATCAGCTTGCGCAGCGGCTTCATCAGACGGGTGTTCAGGAACAGCACAATCAGCAGCAGCGACACCAGCAACTGGCCACCCAGCACCTGAACGTAGGCGCTGCGTTTTTCCGCCAGCTCCTGCTGGCTGCGCGCATCGTCCATTTCCACCGTGATGGAACCGATGCGCTCACCGCGCACATTGATTTCCCGCTCGGCGCGCAGAATATGGCCGGTCAGCTTGCGCTGCGACTCGACCTGCATAAACTGGATATCAGCCTGCCCGACCACCTGCACACGCAGCACTGCCGGGTCGCGCATCACCGATTCGACCAGCGAATGGGCCGACTCGGTATTCATATTCCACAGCGATTCCTGCATGCCCAGCGCCAGAATGTCGGCATTGCGCTGCAAGGACTCCTGCAGCGCCACGCGGGCGGCCTGCTGTTCGCGCACGCCCACCAGCAGATAGCTGCCGACAATGGCAGGAATCACCAGACCACCGAGCACCACGAGCAGTAGCGCGCCATAAATGGAACGTCCGTATAAAGCGCCGAGCCGGCTGCGCAAGCCGCGATAAACACGGCTAAGCATGCGTGGACTGTAGAAAAAATTTAGGTGGCATCATCTCAGGGACGGGATTTCATGGCGAAAAAATAACATTACTAGACAGAATTATGCACGTAAAAGGCCCGGAAAGTGATGGTGCAAGCAAAAAACTCTAGCCCGCGCTATGATCGCCACTCACTTTCACCGAGAGCCTAGCCATGACCACCTTCTCCATGTACACCGCATCGATTCCTGTCTTCAAACAGATCCTCAATGCCCAACTGACTTTACTGGAACGCGCCGAAACGCACATTGCCGAGAAGAAAATTGATCCACAGGCACTGCTGCAATACCGTCTGTTCCCGGACATGCTCAATTTCACGCGCCAGATCCAGATCGCCTGCGACTTCGCCAAAGGCGCTGCTGCCCGCCTCGGCGGCCTGGATGTGCCGTCCTACGATGACAATGAAACCAGCTTCGCCGAACTGAAAGCGCGCGTCCACAAAACGCTGGCCTTTATCGACAGCGTGCCGCGCAGCGCCATCGAAGGCAGCGAAGGCCGTGCCATCACTACCGGCAGCGGCGAAAAGACCAAGCACTTCATGGGCGTCACCTATCTGTTCCACTATGCCCTGCCGCACTTCTACTTCCATGCCACCACCGCCTATGACATTCTGCGTCACAACGGTATTGAAATCGGTAAGAAAGATTTTATCGGCAGCTATTAATTAGCCACCGCACTCCCCCCCTGCCAAATCAACACAGGGGAGGCACTACCCTGCGCCAGCCACGGCTGGCGCAGCAGTTCGCTAAGTGTTGCGCCGCGGATAGCCCTGCGCCAGAATGCGCTGCCACACCACTTCCTTGGCCTCGGCGCTCATCGACACCCAGTGCGCCACCTCCACCACGCTGCGACCGCAGCCACGACAGATTTCATCGAAGGTCGTGGAACACACTGCCACGCACGGGGTATCGGGCCGTACCGGCAGATCACTCATCTTTACTCTGCATCAGCTTGTCCCAGCCATCATGGCCTAATGCGCGCAGCGTGGCGATGTTTTTTTCAAAGATCTCGGACGCTTCCGGGAACGCTTCCACGGCACGGTCGATACTCTCTTCGCGGATCAGGTGCAAAGTCGGATACGGCGAACGGTTGGTGTAATTCTCGATATCGTTGCGGTCGGTATCGGCAAACTGGTAATCCGGGTGGAAACTCGCTACCTGCAGTTCACCATCGAGCTGCAAGTCTTCCAGCGTGGCATCGGCCACATCAAGAAACTCGTTGAAGTCCTCGAAGTCGCTCAGCACCTGCGGGTGGATCAGCAGCGTGGTATCGATTTTTTCCGGCGAGGCTTCCGCCAGCGTTTCCAGTTCGGCAATCAGTTGCTCGAGCAATTGCTCGGGGGTGGTGGCATCGGACACCACGTAACGGATCTGCTTCTTCACCTGCACGGCCTTGGCAAACGGGCACAGGTTCAGACCGATCACGGCCTTATCAACCCAGTGGGCCGTAGCAGCGATGATGGCATCGTGGTCGAGGGCGGGACTACTCATATGATTCTTCCTTGTGGACTGCGCAAAAGCAGGATTGTACGCACTCCTGCGCGGAATGCCACCATGCGCAATTCCGCCGCCATTCAGCGGCGATCTTGCTGCTATATTACTGCTATCTGAATGGAAATATTCCATAAAAGCCCCTGTCATACGCCTGACATAGTTCTTGACGTAGGCTCAGTGTGTTCGTACACTCGGTGTTTATTCATAGTCCGTTCGATGTTTCTTATCGACAACAATGGGATACTATGCAAGCACGCTTTACTTATTCTGCGGCTCTGGCCACCCTGCTAGCCCTGCCAGCCCTGCTGGCGCCGGCGCTCAGCCAGGCCCACGACGAACTTAACGGCCCGGCGCCGCTCAGTTCCGCCGCCACCCCGAATACCCCCCGCCTCTCCGCTTCCGATCTCGCCTCCCAGAAAATTGTCAAACCGGCCAGCAAAGCTGCCGAGGATGATGCTTTTCACGAAAAAGATGTGTGGGGCCGGATCCGCAGCGGTTATGCGATTCCCGACATTAGCAATGAACTGGTAGGCAAGCACGTCAACTGGTATGCCACCCGTCCCGATTACATCGCCCGCACCACCACGCGCGCCTCGCGTTACCTGTTCCACGTCGTTACGGAACTGGAAAAGCGCGGCATGCCAACCGAACTGGCACTGCTACCCTTCATCGAATCGGCGTTCAACCCGCAAGCGCTGTCGAGCGCCAACGCGGCCGGTATGTGGCAGTTCGTACCGGGCACCGGCCGTGATTACAACCTGAAGCAGGATGCCTTCAAGGACGAGCGGCGCGGCATCGTCGCCTCGACCGACGCCGCCCTCAGCTATCTGCAACGCCTGTACGATATGTTCGGCGACTGGCAACTGGCGCTGGCCGCCTACAACTGGGGCGAAGGCTCGGTACAGAGAGCCATCAAGCGCAATCAGGCCGCCGGCAAGCCCACCGATTTCGAAAGTCTGGCCGAACTGATGCCAGCCGAAAC
>JAIELO010000368.1 GCA_019752915.1 Burkholderiaceae bacterium | reverse complement strand
TTCCCGTCGGGCGAACTGACGCTCACTTCTTTCGCCTGCACGGCAACGCACAGCAAGGCCAGAATCAGTCCCGAGGTCGGCACGGGAAACCGCAACATCCGTTTGAAATATGCGCGCATCATCTCACTCCACCATGATTTCATCGGCAAAAATAAAGCTGCGGTTACCCTGCCCCTTGTGCCACTCCGGGCACCAGACCGGCGCTACCCCGCGCACGCGCACAAAACGTGCGGTCTTGCCGTCGGCCGCAACGGCCATCACTTTGATGATGCTGCCATCGGCATGTTCATCGACCGTGTTCTGCACCGAGCCAAGGCTAAACCAGCTATTTCCGTCCATACTCGCTTCCACCTCCAGCGCTTTCGGCATGAAGATCCAGCTGTTCTGATCCTGCAGGAAGCTGACCGCGACGCGTTTCAGCGGACGCTCCGCCCCGAGGTCAATCACACCGTCGAGATCCACCCCATAAAAACCGAGCCAGCCGCCGAGACGGAAGTCATTCCCGCCGCGTACACCATCTACCAGCGCTGCAGCACCGCCCGCCGCATACTGCAGATTCGGCGCGTGTTTCAGTTCGACCTTGAGCTGTTCGCTCAGTTTCACCACCGGCGCCAGTGTCACCGGACTCCAGTACTGGCCGCGTCGCGCGCGCAGCTTCAGTTCCGTGCTGGCAGAAAGTGTCAGTGGACCTTGCCATTGCGGGCTGGCCTCGCCCGGCTCGCTCCCATCGAGGGTGTAATAGATCGCATCCACCGGCTCGGGGGTATGCGCAGTAATACGCGTCGTGTCACGGAAGCGGTACGGGCCTTCTGCAATCGGTGCCAGCACCACCTGCTTTGCCGTCGCTACCTGCCCGCTGCGCGGACGATCTTCAACCTTGCTGCCCCAGCGCGACGCTGTCTCGCCCATGCTGAAATGCAGTGCGCCACCCTGCATCATCGCCTGATGCGGCAACCACGCCTTACCCCATGGCTTGCCGTTCAGGGTGGCACGCTGCACATAAGGCCCACTGCCCTCGGCACTGATGACGAAGCGCTTGCCGCTTTCAAGCTGGATGGTGACGCGGCTGAAACGTGGCGTACCGATGGTGTAGTTGGGCTGCCCCGGCGTCACCGCATACAGCCCCATTGCACTCATCACATACCATGCGCTCATCTGACCGCAGTCCTCGTTACCCACCAGACCATCGGGCGTATCGTCATACATCTCGTCCATCAGCCGCTTGACCAGTGACTGGGTCTTCCATGGCTGGCCGGCATAGGCATACAGGTAAGCCATATGGTGACTAGGCTCATTGCCATGTGCATACTGTCCCACCAGACCGGTGATATCGACCTGGTGGCGACCGCTCAGACCTTGCTGCGCGTTGAAGCAGTCCTCCAGCAATTGCAGGAATTTCGCTTCGCCGCCGAGGCGGGCGATAAAGCCGTCGATATTGTGCGGCACGAAGAAACCATACTGCCAGCCGTTCGCCTCGGTGAAATTGACGCTTACTTCGGCCGGATCATAATTCTCCATCCAGCGACCTTTGGCACGCGGGTGAACATGGCCTTGCGCGTCAATCAGATTGCGCCAGCCTTCGGCACGCGCAGCAAAGCGCTGCGCGATATCGCGTTCACCAAGCGCCGTCGCCAGCACCGCGATACACCAGTCATCGTAGGCATATTCCAGCGTCTTGGAGACGCTCTCCGCTTCTTCGTCGCCCTGCAGATAGCCCTGCTTGCGGTAGGTGCTGATGCCCGATTTATCGGCCTCGGCGGTCGCGACCATCGCCTTCAGCGCAGCCTTCGCGTCAAAGCCCCGGATACCCTTGGCGTAAGCGTCCGCGATCACACTCACCGCATGGTAGGCGATCATGCAATCGGTCTCATTTCCCCACAGCTCCCACACCGGCAGCCGTCCGGCCTCCTTGAACTGGGCGATAAAGGTGTTAATGAAGTCCGCACTACGGCGCCGTTCGACGATGCTGTACAGAGGATGGGCAGCACGGAAAGTGTCCCACAGCGAGAACACCGAATAGCGGGTGTAGTCGCGCGCCGTATGCACCTTGCCGTCACGTCCGAAAAAGCGCCCGTCACGGTCCTGAAAAGTATTCGGCTGCACAAAGCTGTGATACAGCGCGGTGTAAAACACCCGCTTATCCTTCTCGCTACTGCCCTCTACCTCGATGCGCGACAACTGGCGATTCCACGCGGCGCGCGCCTGCTGGCGCACCGCCTCGAACGCAAAGCCTTTCTGTTCGGCCTGCAGGTTGGCCGCTGCACCGCGCGCATCGACTGCCGAAATCCCCACCTGTGCCTGCAACACCTCGCCCGGCTTCAGATCGAACGACAGCGCAGCCTTGATCTGCTCCTGTCCCATCGGGCTGGCCAGCCGCTTGAACGGATGATCGAAACGGATAATGAAGTACACCGGGCGATTGCTAGCCCAGGCTTTGCTACGCCGCCAGCCGGCCACGCTGCGCTCATCGAGTACGCTGAGTCCCGATGCCAGCAATTCGCCACGGTGACTCAGGTCGAGCATCACATGCGCAGCATCGGCACGCTCGAAAGTCCAGCGATGCAGCGCCGTGCGCAGTGTCGCCGTGACTTCAGCCTTCACGCCATAGTCCTGCAAGGTCACGCCGTAATAGCCTGCTTCCGCGCGTTCGCTGCGTTTCTCGAAATGGCTACCGTAACCGCTAGCGTCAAACGGCAGCGGGTCTTCTCCCTTGAAGCGGTAACCGCTTTTCCATTTGACCGGGCCGGTCGCTGGCAATAGCAGCACATCGCCGTAATCGGACACGCCGGTGCCGGACAAGTGGGTATGGCTAAAACCGTAGACCACCCGGTCGCTATCGTGATAGCCACTGCTGCCATCCCAGCCCGTCAGACGTGTATCCGGTCCCGGCTGGATCATCCCGAACGGCAGGGTCGGACCGGGGAAAGTATGACCATGGCCACCGGTACCGACCATGGGATTAACGTAGCGCGCCAGATCCAGCGCAGCTCGCACCGGTGCCGCCGATACAGAAGCAGTAGACAATGCAGCGGCCCATGCTACGGCGAGCATGATGAATAATTGAGGCATGGAGAACGTCCTTGTTGAGTCGTTTTCGGGCTGGTTCAGGATTTGCCCGATGGCGGGCAGACAGTACTTTCGCGTACCACCAGATTCACCGGTAGTACCCGTTCGATCACTTCTTCACTTTCACCGTTGAGCAGCAATTCGACGCCGAGCGCACCGAGCGCGCTCTTGTCGACACTGAGCGTGGTTAATGGGCGGCGCGCATGCGCTGCTGCGGCAATATCGTCGAAGCCGACGATGCTGATATCGTAGGGAACCTTGAGACCGGCGCGCATGCAGGTATCCATCGCGACCAGCGCCGCCGCATCGTTGTAGCAGAACACCGCATCGGGCGGGTGCGGCAATGCCAGCAGGGTTTCCATGGCTTCGCGTGCCGCCGCTTCCAGTTCCTGCCCTTCCTGCATCATCACCTCGAGGCGCGGGTCAGCCAGCACCCCGGCGTTGAATAGCGCCTGGCGGAAGCCACGCGCGCGCTCGCGGATACTGAAGTGGGCCAGC
>JAIELO010000186.1 GCA_019752915.1 Burkholderiaceae bacterium | reverse complement strand
CGTGTTCCATCTGTGCCAGTTGGGCGGCGCAGCTGGTGCAGCGCTGGTCCTGCGCGCAGCCCGGGGTGGCGAGGAAGTCGCGCACGTCGAGCCACCAGGCGCCGTCTGCGGCCAGACGCACGGCATCGCGCCCGGCCAGCAATTGTGCCGGCTGGTCGCGCAGGATGCGGCGCAGGTGGTAGAGCGTCTGACGCAGATTGATGCGCGCTGCTTCGGCCGGCAGCTCCGGCCAGAACAGGTCGGCCAGCTGGGCGCGGCTATGACTGCGCTGGTTTTCCAGCGCCAGATAGGCCAGCAGTGCCAGCATCTTGCCGTACACCTTTCCGCTCGGTGCCTGACCGTCAAGCTGGATCTGGATAGTGCCTAGCAGGCTAATTTGCAATCGGGGCGGGGTGGCGCGAGCAGTCGGCATGGTGTTAGTGGACGGATGGTGCGTGCGCTGAGTGAGGTTGGACTGGATGACGCTGGTTTACGTTGCGTTTACGACAGCTTGCTACGATTCAAATTATATTTAATGCAATTAAGTCATTTTATCATCAAGCGGTGGCGTGCCAGTGCAGGTGCCCTGGCACCCGGTTCCGGCACCCGGCTCCGGCACCCGGTTCCGGTTGCCGGTTCGCCGGGCCGCTTTATCATGGACTGCTAGCGCAATGACCTACACCTTTCTGCAGCACCGCCGCACCACACTGGCACTGGCGATATTACTGGGCAGCACACTGACGCCTGCCCGTGCCGACGACCAAAGTGAGTCCTCGCCTGCGGCACTGCGCCTGTCCGGCTTTGGTACGCTGGGCTTAACGCATAACGATAACCGCGATGCGGCGGCGATTTTTTCCAGTTCGCAGCGCCGTCCTGCCGGGCAGGGCTGGTCCGCCAATCTCGATTCGGTACTCGGTCTGCAAGTGGAATGGCAGGCCGGCGAGCAAACTTCGCTGGTACTGCAGGGCGTGGCGCGCGCCGGTGATGACGTGGCACCGGCCTTGCGGATGGCTTATCTGCGCCAGCAACTCACCCATGATCTGGCGCTGCGAGCCGGGCGCATCCGCAGCCCCCTGTATTTCGATTCGGATGTGGTGGAGATCGGTTACGCCTATCTGATGGCACGCCCGGCGCTGCCGCTGTATGGCGTGGTCAATAGTGTCGGCTCGGTCGATGGCGGCGATCTGCAGTGGCGCCACAACATCGGCGAGACGGCGCTGCTGGCGCAAGTCTATTACGGCCAGTCCGACTACCGGCACCGCTTCTATAATCTGGATCCGGTGCAGGCCGCCGATGCCAGCTTGCGCAATATTCGCGGGCTGGCCGTCAGTGCCACGCTGCCGAATCTGATCCTGCGCGCCTCGCATAGCCTGATCGGCAGCTACACCATGCGCTCGCCGCAGGTCAGCCAGATCAATGGCGCCACGGCGCAACTGGGTGGCGCCCTGCAGGCACTCAGCGCCAATCCGTATCTGCCCGCAGCGCTCGCTGCCGGGCTGGCCGGGCGCGCGCAAGCCATCGGCGCGCTGGCCAATCCGTTTGACAGCCGGCCGCTGTACACCAGTCTCGGTTTCGATGCCTATGCCGGCGACTGGCGCTGGCTGGGCGAAGCGACCCGGCTCGATTCGCGCTCCGCCATGGTCGGCAAATACCATGGCTGGCAAGTGACGGTGGCGCGCAGCTTCGACGAATTTACCCCGTATCTGTCGCTGGCACGCCAGCGGCGCGTCAGTGCAGCGCTCGATACCTCGGCGCTGGCGCCGACCGGACTCGATCCCCGGCTCGACGGCGCACTGGCGCAGCTGCAGGGCGGCTTGAACCAGGCGGCCAGTTATGCCGATCTGTCGACCCGTTCCGTCAGCGCCGGGCTGCGTTACGACTTCCGCGGCAATCTGGCGCTGAAGCTGCAGTACGACCATCTGCAGACGCCCGGCGCCAGCACGCCCGGCTATTTCGCCGTCGCCCGTCTGCCCATCCGTCCGACCGTGAACCTGTTCACGGTATCGCTCGATTTCGTTTTCTGAAGGTCGCATCATGCGCATTGCAAAGTTCTCTCTGATCAGCTGCCTGTGGCTAACCTGCGCCTGGGCCCAGGCACAACTGGTGGTGGTGGTCAACCGCGATACGGCGGTGGAAAAGATCAATGCCGATCAGGCTACCCAGATGTTCCTCAAGCAGGTGCAGACCTGGCCTGATGGCAAGCCGGTGCAACCGATCGATATCCGCGAAGGTGCGCCGCTGCGTGCCGAGTTCTACAGCAAAGTCACCGGACGCAGTCCCGGCCAGCTGCGTGCCTACTGGGCGCGCCAGAGCTTTACCGGCATGGGCTTCCCGCCCAAGCAGGCGGAAACGGCGGAAGAAGTGAGCAAGCTGGTGCAGGCGACGCCGGGCGCCATCGGCTACGTTGCTAAGAAACAGGTGGCGCCGGCGCTCAAGGTGGTGCTCGACACCGCGCCCTGAACGGCGCGCCGCTTCGTATGCTGAGTCTATTTCTGGCCCCCACCGTCTGGCTGTCGAACCGCCTGAGTTTCAAGCGCAAGTACGCGCTGATCGGTGCGGTGGTGCTGCTGGCGCTGGCGCTGCTGTGCACGCCGCTATTGCGCAAAGTGAGCAGCGATATCGAGCTGGCCAGCAGCGAACGGGCTGGCCTGAAAGCGTTTCGTGCCCAGGCCCAGTTGCTGTTTGCGCTGGTCAATGCGCGCAGTGCCGCCGTGCTGGCCCCGCTCGACCGTCCCGACTGGCAGGCGCTCAACGTCAGCATGGAACAACTGCTGGCGCTGCAATATCGTGCTGCCAGCAGCGGGGCGGCGACTGCGCATGCCAGTGGCGCGGCGCAGCGCCTGCGCAGTAGCTGGCAGCGTGCCCAGGGCATGGATCAGGAAGGCGACCGGCGCCAGCGCTTTGTGGCGCTCACTGGCAGCATCAACGCGCTGCTGGCACTGATGCGCGAAGACGCCCGCCAGCATCGCCTGAATGTGGATGCCGAGCTCGACGCGACCTTCGACATGCTGACCGACCGCCTGCCGCTGGTGGCCGAAACGCTGGCGCGCCAGCAGGATGCGCTGACCCTCAATTCCGATGAGATGGCCTCGTATGCGCTGGGCGCACAGGTGGTACTGAGCGAATCGGTGGCGAATCTGAAAGCGGGGCTGTCGCAACTGGCTGCCATGCATGCACCGGCGGGGCGCTTGCAGGCGCCGCTGACCGAGTTCCTCAGCCACATCGCACGCCAGCAGGATGCCGCCGATAAAACCCTCGATGCCCCGGCCAGCATCAATGAATTACGCACGCTGGCCACCGATAATCTGCAGGCGGCACGCTCCCTGCTGGAAGCCATCGCTGGTGATGCCGACGAGTTTCTGGCAGCCCGTATCGACCGCCTGCAGCAATCGCAAATCATGGTGGCACTGATACTGGTGGCGGTGATTGCTGCGATCGCTTACCTGTTTGCCGGCATCTATCTGTCCACCTTGCGCTCGCTGCGCAGTCTGTCGCACGGAACGCAATCGTTCTGCGCTGGCCGGCTCGACACCCGTATTCATGTCGACACGCGCGACGAGCTGGTGCTGGTGGCGAATAACTTTAATACC
>JAIELO010000211.1 GCA_019752915.1 Burkholderiaceae bacterium | reverse complement strand
TACGCCAACCGTGCTCACCAATACCGATCTGTCGAGCAGCATCAGCTTTGATGGCTTTGATGCTTCGAAGGGCACCCTGACCAATGTGTCGATCAAGCTCGACGCTTATGTCGAAGGTAAAGTCGTAGTATGGAACCTTACTCCTGTAGCCAAGACCGGTACGGTTGCTCTGGACGTACTGCTGGGCTTTGGCACTGGCGCTGTTGCGCAAACCTTCTACACGGGCACGCTTTACAATGAAGCCTACTCGCTGAACGCTCTGGGCAAAAAAACGCTGCTGAATAATGGCACGATCAGCGCTTCGACCGACTTTTCGACTGGTCTGGGCTATTTCACTGCTAGTACCGTTACCGGTACGGCAGGGGTAAAAGCTATTTCGTCGACCACTGGCGGTGAGGGTGTGGTGACTACTTTCACCACCAAAGTTCTGCCTGCTGGCACCGTAACCTATACGTTCAATGCTGCCCCTGTGCCAGAACCTGAAACCTACGGCATGTTGCTGGTTGGTCTCGGTTTGATGGGGCTGGTTGCACGTCGTCGTGCAGCTGGCCAAGCCTAAATCACCTCCCAAGAACATACTCAGGAGTAGTAAATGAAAAAAGCAATCAAAGTAGCACTGGCCTCCGCACTGATGAGCATTGGCGCCATTGCATCTGCAGCGACGGTGACCCAGCAATCGGCAACCATCGTCGATATTACCCATCTGAATAGCCCGGTGGATTTCGGCTTCCAGTCATTCAATGCCTCGCTGGGCACACTGAATTCGGTGGAGGTAAGCTTTTACAGCACTATTGGCGGTTTTTTTGGCGTCGAAAATACCGGTGCAGCGCAGACCGTTTCGGTCGGTAGCGGTGCATTGTTCACGCTGAACGTGGGCGGACTGGCGCCGATTCAAGTGAAATCGCTCTATAGCCAAAATGTTGCCTTGGGTAGTTTTGATGGCGATGAGGATTTCGACGGGACGTCCGGCACTGTTGTGCTGTTCTCGGGTAAAAACGTAGTTGCTTCGACCGGTGTGTTGAGCTCGCAGGCTGCCATCAGCGCCTTCAGCGGCAATTCACTGACTTCCTTGGTCAGCGGTGTCTATGCTGGCGTGGGTTCGGGCAATGTTAGCTATGTTGGTGGGTCGAATGTTGATACCTACGCTGTGCTGTCCTATAACTACACGGCTGCACCGGTACCTGAACCAGAAACTTACGCCATGCTGCTGGCTGGTCTGGGTCTGGTGGGCGCGATCGCCCGCCGTCGCAAGTCGGCATAAGCTGAATCTGGTGGTACACTAGGAACGGGAGCTACGGCTCCCGTTTTCTATTTAACCGATGGCGCCCATGACTCAAAATTTCTTCCAGACGTTTATCCTGCTGCTGCTGGTAACCGATCCCTTCGGCAATGTGCCGCTGTTTGCCAGCGTGCTCAATCCCGTGCCGGCCGTGCGCCGGCCGCGCATCGTGATCCGCGAATGCGCGATCGCCTTCGTGCTGCTGCTGATTTTCATGTTCTTCGGGCGCCATTTCCTCACCGCACTGCAATTGTCGGAAGTGTCGCTGCGCATCGGTGGTAGCGTGATTCTGCTGCTGATCTCGATCCGCATGATCTTTCCCCATCCGGATGGGGTGCTGGGGCGTACCGAAGGTGGCGAACCATTTATCGTGCCGCTGGCCATCCCTGCGCTGGCAGGGCCATCCGCACTGGCTACCGTGTTGCTGTTCTCGCGCGAGAGCACGGGCGAAGTGCTGGTGCACGTGGCAGCGCTGGCGGCGGTGGGCATTGTCTGGCTGGCCGTATTCCTGAGCGCCGAGCGACTGCAGAAGGTGCTCGGGCCGCAAGTGATGACGGCCTTCGAACGCCTGATGGGTTTGATTCTGACGGCGATGTCGATCGAGATGCTGCTGGGCGGTATCCGCGAGTTCGTCAAGTCCCTGTAATAGCGGCCCGAAGTCGCTTGACTTAGGGTTTTTTGGCGCCTATATTTAGATGGTTATCTAATTAGATGTTGATCTCATTATGTCGCTGGCGAATCGTACTTTCAAAGCCATTGCCGATCCCGCGCGCCGCGAGATCCTGAGCCTGTTGCGCGATGGTGAACGCAGCGCGGGCGAGCTGGCGACCCATTTTTCCATGAGCAAACCCACTATGTCGCATCACTTCGCTGTGCTACTGGCGGCCGATCTGATCCGCCGTCGGCGTGACAAGCAGACCATCTGGTATAGCCTGAACACGACGGTGCTACAGGATGTGCTGACCTGGGTGGTGGACTTGCATGCCCCGGCAACGAGAGGAGGAAAGGTATGAAAACCCGGTTTCTAGTGTTCAGTGCAGGGTTGATTGTGGCGCTGACCGGCCTGATGGTCTATTGCTGGCCACAACTGCCGGCACAGGTGCCGATCCACTGGGCCGCCGATGGCACGGTGAACGGCTATGGCGCCCGCGCCAGTCTGTGGCTATTTGGGCCCGGCATGCTGGCGGCGCTGACCTGGCTATTCTGCCAGTTGCCGACCATCTCGCCACAGCGCTACGGTATCGCCGGGTTTGCGGCGACCTACTATTATCTGTGCGGGGTGGCCCTGACGCTGTTCGCCTATGTGCAGGCGCTGGTGCTGCTGGCGGCCATGCAGCGCGGCTGGCCCATGCAGTTGGCGTTACCGGCGGGGCTGAACGTGATGCTGATACTGCTGGGTAACCCGATGGGCAAGGTACAGCGCAACTTCTTCATGGGCATCCGCACACCGTGGACGCTGAGCAATGAAGTGGTGTGGTACGCCACGCACCGGCTCGCCGCGCGCCTGATGGTACTCAGCGGTTTGCTGGGGCTGATCGCACTGACTCTGCATGCGCCATTCTGGCTGCAAAGCGTGCTGATGCTGGGCTGGGCCGCAGTGGCGGTGCTGTATTCCTATGTGCGGTATCAGCAGGAACTGAAAGGGACATCGTTATGAAGCGCTGGATCGTGATGGTAGGACTGTGGTGTTGCGCTGGGTTGGCCGCAGCCGGACCGCAGCCGGTGTCACTGGCGGTGACTGGCGGGACGCTGTATGGCACGCTGTGGATGCCCGAGCGTACTGCCGGCATGCCGCTGCCGGCGCGGGTGCCGGTGGTGCTGCTGCATGCCGGCTCCGGACCGACTGATCGCGATGGCAATAATCACTTGCTGCCGGGGCCGAACGACAGCCTGCGTTTGCTGGCGCAGGCGCTGGCCGGGCAGGGCATTGCCACGTTGCGCTACGACAAGCGCGGCATTGCCGCCAGTGCCAATCCGGTCTGGCGTGAGGTCGATCTGCGCTTCGAGGACTATATCGATGACGTGGTGGCGTGGAGCGCGATGCTGCGCGCGGACCAGCGTTTCTCGCGGGTGATTCTGGCCGGACATAGCGAGGGCGCGCAGATCGTTGCGGAGGCCTGCACGCGCGCCAGTGGCGATGGCTGTGTGCTGATCGCCGGCGCCGGGCATCCGGCCGATGAAGTGCTGCGCACCCAGTTGCAGCAGCAATTACCGCCGCCTCTGCTGGCCGAAAACGAACGCATCCTGTCGGCACTCAAACAGGGCCAGCTGGTGACAGATGTGCCGCAGCCCCTG
>JAIELO010000315.1 GCA_019752915.1 Burkholderiaceae bacterium | reverse complement strand
AGAAAGTGGTGTCCTCGTACCTGGAGTTCTATGGCGAAGGTGCGGCGCACCTGACGCTGGGCGATCGCGCCACCATCTCCAACATGGCACCGGAATACGGTTCGACTGCGGCGATGTTCTACATCGACGAGCAGACCATCAAGTATCTGAAGCTGACTGGCCGTGATGATGAAACTGTCAAACTGGTTGAGACCTATGCCAAGGAAACCGGTCTGTGGGGCGAAGCGCTGAAGACTGCCGAATACGAACGCGTACTGAAGTTCGATCTGTCGTCGGTGGTACGCAATATCGCCGGTCCATCGAATCCGCACAACCGTGTGCCGACCTCGGAACTGGCCGCACGCGGCATCAGCGGCGTGGTGGAAAATGTGCCGGGTCAGATGCCTGATGGCGCCTGTATCATCGCCGCCATCACCAGCTGCACCAATACCAACAACCCGCGCAATATGATTGCTGCCGGTCTGGTGGCACGTAACGCCAATGCGCGTGGTCTGAGCCGCAAGCCATGGGTGAAAAGCTCGCTGGCGCCCGGCTCTAAAACCGTCACCCTGTATCTGGAAGAAGCCGGTCTGATGCCGGAACTGGAAAAGCTCGGCTTCGGCGTGGTGGCCTATGCCTGCACCTCATGCAACGGCATGTCCGGCGCACTCGATCCGGTGATCCAGAAGGAAGTGGTGGAACGCGATCTGTACGCGACTGCCGTCCTGTCGGGTAACCGTAACTTCGATGGCCGTATCCATCCTTACGCCAAGCAGGCCTTCCTTGCTTCGCCGCCGCTGGTAGTGGCCTACGCGATCGCCGGTACTATCCGCTTCGATATCGAAAAAGATATTCTCGGCTACGACAGCAACGGTCAGGCCGTGACGCTGAAAGACATCTGGCCGAGCGATGAAGAAGTCGATGCCATCGTTGCTGCCAGCGTCAAGCCGGAGCAGTACCGCAAAGTCTACATTCCGATGTTTGCCAAACAGGCCGATGATGGCGTGTCAGTGGCGCCGCTGTATGACTGGCGCCCACAGACTACCTATATCCGTCGTCCGCCATACTGGGAAGGCGCGCTGGCCGGTGCCCGTACGCTGACTGGCATGCTGCCGCTGGCGGTACTGGGCGATAACATCACCACCGACCACCTGTCGCCATCGAATGCCATCATGCTCGATAGCGCCGCCGGTGAATATCTGGCCAAAATGGGGCTGCCGGAAGAGGACTTCAATTCCTACGCGACGCACCGTGGCGACCATCTGACCGCACAGCGTGCGACCTTCGCCAACCCGACGTTGAAGAACGAGATGGTGCGCGATGCCGACGGCAAGGTAAAAGCCGGTTCGCTGGCGCGCGTCGAGCCGGAAGGCAAAGTGACCCGCATGTGGGAAGCCATTGAAACCTATATGGAACGCAAGCAGCCGCTGATCATTGTGGCCGGTGCCGACTATGGTCAGGGTTCTTCGCGTGACTGGGCTGCTAAAGGCGTACGTCTGGCTGGTGTCGAGGCGATTGTGGCCGAAGGCTTCGAGCGTATTCACCGCACCAATCTGGTCGGCATGGGCGTACTGCCGCTGGAATTCAAACCGGGCGTGAACCGTCTGACGCTGGCGCTGGATGGCAGCGAGAGCTATGACGTGATCGGTGAACGTACGCCGCGCTCGACGCTGACGCTGGTGATCCATCGTCGTAATGGCGAGAAGCTGGAAGTGCCGGTCACCTGCCGTCTGGATACGGCGGAAGAGGTGTCGATCTACGAAGCGGGCGGCGTGCTGCAACGCTTTGCGCAGGACTTCCTCGAATCGTCCAAGGCGGCATGATCATGGCGCATCTTCCTCAAATCAAGGTCCCTGCGACCTATATGCGCGGCGGCACCAGCAAGGGGGTATTTTTCCGCTTGCAGGATCTGCCGCCAGCGGCACAGCAGCCGGGCGCCGCACGCGACGCCTTGCTGCTGCGCGTGATCGGTAGCCCCGACCCATACGGCAAGCAGATTGACGGTATGGGTGGCGCGACGTCGAGCACCAGCAAGACGGTGATTCTGGCGAAAAGCAGCAAGGCCGATCACGACGTCGATTACCTGTTCGGTCAGGTGTCGATCGATAAGGCTTTCGTGGACTGGAGTGGTAACTGCGGCAATCTGTCTGCAGCAGTGGGCGCCTTCGCCATCAGTGGCGGTCTGGTTGATGCTGCCCGCTTGCCGCAGAACGGCGTGGCCGTGGTGCGCATCTGGCAAGCCAACATCAGCAAGACCATCATCGCCCATGTGCCGATGACCAATGGCGAAGTGCAGGAAACCGGCGACTTCGAGCTCGATGGCGTGACCTTCCCGGCCGCTGAAGTGCAGCTCGAATTCATGGATCCGGCTGCTGAAGAAGAGGGTGGCGGTGGGGCGATGTTCCCGACCGGCCAACTGGTCGACGATCTGGAGGTGCCGGGGGTGGGCACGCTCAAGGCCACCATGATCAATGCCGGTATTCCGACCATCTTCATCAATGCCGACGCAATCGGTTACAACGGCACCGAACTGCAGGACGCTATCAACGGCGATCCGAAAGCGCTGGCCATGTTCGAAACCATCCGTGCCCATGGCGCGCTGCGTATGGGGCTGATCTCTGACCTCAGTGAAGCGGCCAAGCGTCAGCACACGCCGAAAGTGGCGTTTGTTGCGCCACCGCGCGACTACCTGTCGTCCAGCGGCAAAGCGATTGCCGCCGCTGATGTCGACCTGCTGGTGCGCGCGCTCTCGATGGGTAAGCTGCACCACGCCATGATGGGCACTGCTGCGGTGGCGATCGGTACGGCAGCGGCCATTCCGGGCACGCTGGTCAGCCTCGCGGCGGGCGGTCAAGCCCTGCCGGCGGTGCGCTTCGGCCATCCGTCCGGCACCCTGCGGGTGGGCGCGGAAGCGACCCTGCAAAACGGCGAGTGGAGCGTGACCAAGGCGGTGATGAGCCGCAGCGCCCGCGTGCTGATGGAGGGATGGGTGCGCGTACCCGGCTAGACGTTCGGTTCTGAATAGCTGCTTTCTGATACGGAGTATGGAGGAGACATGAATTACGCTGAGTTCTATCAGCGCTCTATCGACACGCCTGAGCAATTCTGGCAAGACGAAGCTGCGCTGATCCACTGGAACACCCCTTGCACGCAAGTGCTCGACCATTCCAATCCGCCGTTCGCCAAGTGGTTCGTGGGCGGCACCACCAATCTGTGCTACAACGCCGTGGACCGCTGGTGCGCCACGCAGGGCGACAAGGCGGCGCTGATCGCTATCTCGACCGAAACCGGCACCGAGCGCAGTTACTCGTTCAAGGAACTGCAGCGCGAAGTCGAACGCTGCGCCGCCGTAATGCAGTCGCTCGGCGTAGGCCGTGGTGACCGTGTGCTGATCTACATGCCGATGATTGCCGAAGCGGCGTTTGCGATGCTGGCCTGCGCCCGCATCGGTGCAGTGCACTCGGTGGTGTTCGGCGGCTTTGCTGCCAACTCGCTGGCCAGTCGTATCGACGATGCCAAACCGGTGCTGATTGTTTCGGCCGACGGTGGCTCGCGCAACGGCAAAGCCATCCCGTACAAGCATCTGCTCGACGAA
>JAIELO010000199.1 GCA_019752915.1 Burkholderiaceae bacterium | reverse complement strand
GCTACCTCGATTACCAGGCCATGAGCCGCTATTGCTGGCATGTGGCCAGCGTGGTGGGTATCTTGTCGGCCAGCATCTTTGGCGCGACACGCCCGGAAACCCTGCTGTACGCAGAAAAACTGGGACATGCCTTCCAGTTGACCAACATCATCCGCGACGTGGGCGAAGATGCGCGCAAGGGGCGCATCTACCTGCCGATCAGCGAATTGCAGCAATTTAATGTGACGGCGGCCGACCTGCTGAATGCGCGCCACACCGAAAACTTTGAAAACCTGATGCGTTTCCAGGTGGCACGCGCACAAAAGACCTATGACGAGGCGTTCGCGCTACTGCCGGCAGAGGATCGCCGCGCCCAGCGCCCTGGCCTCATCATGGCCGCCATCTACCGCACCCTGCTCAACGAAGTCGAGCGCGACGGCTATCACGTCTTGAAACAGCGCATCTCGCTCACGCCGATCCGCAAACTGTGGCTGGCCTGGAAGACCTACGTTCGTGGCTAAGGAGTTCGTCGGCAAGAGCGTCGCCGTGGTCGGCGCCGGCTGGGCCGGCTGCGCGGCGGCCATGGAACTGGCGCGCGCCGGCCATGCCGTCACCGTCTTCGAGGCGGCGCGCACCCTGGGCGGCCGCGCGCGCCGCGTCGAACGGGAAAAGACGGTACTCGACAACGGCCAGCACATCTTGCTGGGCGCCTACCACGCCACCCTGAGCCTGCTGCGCCGCACCGGCGTCGATGCCAGTCAGGCCTTGCTGAGCCTGCCTTTGCAGATGCGTTATCCGCAAGGCAGCGGCGGCATGGACTTTGTCGCGCCGCGCCTACCGGCTCCGCTGCATCTGGCGGTGGCGCTGTGGCGCTGTGGCGGGCTGGCGCGCGCCGACAAACTCAGTCTGGCACGCTTTTCCAGTACCGCCCGCTGGGCTGGCTGGCAATTACATACCGATTGCAGTGTCAGCGAACTGCTGGCGCGCTGGGACCAGAGCCCGCGTCTGATCCAGCTGATGTGGCGCCCGCTCTGTCTGGCGGCATTGAATACTGCCCCGGACCAGGCCTCGGCACAGGTGTTTCTGAATGTGCTCAGAGATAGTCTGGGCGCCTCGCGTAGCGCCTCGGATATGCTGGTGCCGCGCCATGACCTGTCGCGCCTGCTGCCCGAAGCCGCTGCCGACTATGTGCGCGCGCGCGGTGGCTCGATCCGCACCGGCGCCAGCGTCAAAGCACTACGCAACATCGAAGGCCGGCTGTGGCAACTCGACATCAGCGGCGCAGCCGTCAGCGGCAACTGGAGCACCTATTTTCCCAACGTGGTACTGGCCACCGGCGCCGCCCAGGCTGCCGGTCTGCTACATGGCATCCCTGCGCACGACACCAGCGACCTATGCCAGCAACTGACGGCACTGGAGCACAGCCCGATCACTACCTGCTATCTGCAATACGACGCCTCGGTGCAGCTTGAACAACCGTTCTTCGCCTTGCTCGATGATCCAGAGCAGCAACGCTGGGGGCAATTCGTGTTCGACCGGGGTCAGCTCGATGCGCAACAGGCAGGCATGCTGGCGGTGGTGATCAGCGCCGCCAGTGCGGCAGCGGCCTTGCCGCAAGAGGCGCTGGCCCGCGCCATTGCCCGCCAGCTGGCCGCGACCTTCCCGCTGCCGGCACTACAACAGCCGCGCTGGTGCAAGGTGATTACCGAGAAACGTGCAACGTTTGCCTGCACGCCCGGACTAGTGCGCCCGGCCAATAACACCGGCATGGGCGGCTTGCTACTGGCCGGCGACTACACGACCGGCGACTATCCGGCCACCCTGGAAGGCGCCGTACGCAGTGGTCTGGCCGCTGCCAGACTGATTACCGGGGGCACCGTCTAGTCGCGTTTTTCGCACGTCTGTCCTCGATTTCCTGCAGTCTGTCTCAAGTTCGAAGCAGCTGGACGGCACAGCCTTTAAGGTAGCAGCATAGGCCAGATTGCAAACGATTGCCACGCACCAGAACCCACACTATGAATAAGCAGGCATACCTCGAACAACTCAAACTCGCCCTGCAGGGCTTGCCGCCGGCAACGGTGGCCAGCACGCTGGCCGACTACGAACAGCGCTTTATCGACGCACTGGTGGCTGGTCGCAGTGAAGCAGAGATCTATCAGGAACTGGAAGCGCCGCGTCAGGTTGCCATGGCTTTGCGCACTGCCGCCCACCTCAGCAGTTTCGAAAGCAAAAAACGCCCTTTCAAGCTGTTGCGCGCCACGGCCTCCCTGATCGGCCTGAGCGTCTTCAATCTGTTCATGGTGATCCCGGCAATGGTCTATGGCTGCCTGCTAGCCGCCGTGTATGTCTGCGCATTCGCCTTCTACATCGGCGGCATTGCACTGGTGTCGAGTGGCCTGTCCGGCCAGAACGAACTGGCGCTGGAAGGACCGTTGCGGCACGTGATGGCCTTCACCAATAGCCATTTCGATCGCAGCGGCGAAGAACAGGCCGGTGAAGGCTGGCGCATGACGATCGATAGCATGGGGGTACAGATCAACAAGGATCCGCTGCTGGCCAGTGCGCCCGACAGCGACGAACAACTGAGTCGCAGCGGCCGTCTGTTAAACCGTGCCGAAGCCGTCGCTGCAGGCGACCTGCATATCACCACCGATTTTGACCGGGGCGCGCGCACCACCCAGACGCTGGTCGGCTTCGGGCTGATCGTTGGCGGCATTGCATTCTGCCTGCTCAGCGTTGTCCTGACTCGCTACACCATGCTGGGGCTGAAACGTTATGCCGCCGCCAATCTGTCGCTGCTGCGCGGCCACTAGGAAGGAAACCCATGCGCTCCCTGCTTAAAATCGCCACCAGTCTGATGGTTCTGGCACTGGTGCTGATCGGTATCAGCTACAGCATGCTGAAAGCCTACGGCACCACCAGTCCAAGCAGTGCCGCCGGCCGCGCATTGTCCGGCGAAAACCGCAGCATCGACGGCATGGCCAATGCCGTGGAACTGAGCGGTCCGATCGATCTGGTGCTCACGCAAGGCCAGCCGGCCAGCCTGAAAGTGCGCGGCGAACAGCGCTCGCTGGCCAACGTGGAAACCATACAGGATGGCAGCGATCTGCACATCGGCACCAAAGGCATGTTGCTCAATCCGCGCCACCGCCTGCAAGTGGAACTGGTATTACCCGATCTGCGCGAGCTGGTAATCAACAGCAGCGGCGTCACCCGCGTGCAGGGCTTCAGTGGCGACACGCTGGAACTGCAACTGCATGGCTCGGGCGATCTGAATTTCACCGGTCGCTACCGCACGCTCAATGCGGGCATCCATGGCAGCGGACATCTGACCCTGAACTCCGGCAATAGTGATCATGTGGCACTGGAAATGGTCGGTTCCGGCGCTCTCACCGCTTCGGGCAGTTGCAAAGATCTCAGTGCCGAAGTGACCGGTTCAGGCGATCTCGAAGCGCGCCACCTGAGCGCCGATAAGGTGGTAGTCAATCAGCGCGGATCGGGCAGCAGTCAGGTCTATGCACGCCGCAGCGCCGAACTGACCCTGCGTGGCAGCGGTGATGTGCGGGTGTATGGCCGCCCCGACCAGCGTAGCGTGGACCGCAA
>JAIELO010000403.1 GCA_019752915.1 Burkholderiaceae bacterium | reverse complement strand
GCGCACTGGAGAAGTGCGAGCTGGTGGTGGCCACCGACATCATGCAGAACACCGACACCAACGCCTACGCCGACGTGCTGCTGCCGGTCTCGCCATTCAGCGAAACCTCGGGCACCTTCGTCAACTGCGAAGGCCGTGCACAGAGCTTCAACGGCACCGTCAAGCCGCTGCTGGAAACCCGTCCTGCGTGGAAAGTACTGCGCGTACTGGGTAACATCCTCGGCCTGTCCGGTTTCGACTACGACACCTCGGAAGCGATCCGCGACGAAGTGCTGGGCGCTGGCGTGACCGATGTGTCGGCCAAGCTGAACAACGTTGCCAAGGCTGCGCCAGTGGCTGCTCAAGCTAGCAATGCTGGTACCGAGCGTATCGCCGACGTGCCGATCTACTTCGCTGACGCCATCGTGCGTCGTGCTGCTTCGCTGCAGAAAACCCCGGATGCCGCGATTCCGCAAGCGCATCTGTCGTCGACGCTGGCACAGCAACTGGGCGTGGTCACCGGCAATCTGGTGAAACTGACCCAAGGTACGGCAAGCGCCACCTTGCTGGCCAAAGTCGATGCCACTCTGCCTGCGAACACCGTCCGCGTCGCTGCTGCGCACGCTGCCACCGCCGCACTGGGTAGCATGTTTGGTTCTATTACGGTTGTTAAAGTAGGGGAGGGTAAATAATGGCTCTGCCTGAATTCGTCACAACACTGAACGCCATGGGCGCCAATAGCGTGCTGGCTCCGGTCTGGCCGCTGGTCTGGGCCATGATCCGCATCGTGGTGGTACTGCTGCCACTGATGGGTCTGGTTGCTTATCTGACCCTGTGGGAACGTAAGTTCATTGGCTGGATCCAGATCCGCGTCGGTCCGAACCGGGTTGGTCCTGCCGGTCTGCTGCAGCCGATCGCCGATGCGCTGAAACTGCTGTTCAAGGAAATCATTACCCCGGCTAAAGCCAATCCCGGCCTGTTCGTGATCGGTCCGATCATGACCATCATGCCGGCGCTGGCTGCCTGGTCGGTGGTGCCTTTCGGTCCGGAAGCGGTACTGGCCAACGTGAATGCCGGCCTGCTGCTGCTGATGGCGATTACCTCGATGGAAGTGTACGGCATCATCATCGCCGGCTGGGCTTCCAACTCGAAGTACTCCTTCCTGGGCGCGATGCGCGCTTCGGCACAGATGATTTCCTACGAAATCCCGATGGGCTTCGTACTGGTGGTGATTCTGATGGTGTCCGGTTCGCTGAACTTCGGTGAAATCGTACTGAGCCAGCAGAAGGGCATGATGGCCGATTACGGTCTGAATCTGCTGTCGTGGAACTGGCTGCCATTGCTGCCACTGTTCGTGGTCTACCTGACCTCCGGTCTGGCCGAATGTAACCGTCACCCGTTCGACGTGGTGGAAGGTGAGTCGGAGATCGTTGCCGGTCACATGGTGGAATACTCGGGTATGGCCTACGCCATGTTCATGCTGGCCGAATACGCCAACATGATCCTGATCGCCACGCTGGCTTCGATCATGTTCCTCGGTGGCTGGTCGGCTCCGCTGGCAGCGCTGGAATTCTGGGGCGGCTTCGGTGGTTTCTTCTGGCTGTTCGCTAAGGTCTTCTTCCTGGTGTCGGTCTTCATCTGGGTGCGCGGTACTTTCCCACGCTACCGCTATGACCAGATCATGCGCCTCGGCTGGAAAGTCTTCATTCCGCTGACGCTGGTATATCTGGTACTGGTGGCAGGCGTCATGCAGACCTCCTGGAATATCTGGAAGTAAGGATTAGAGAATATGGAACGTTTAAAAGATTTCATCGGCAGCTTCATGCTGACCGAACTGATCAAAGGGATGGCGCTGACGGGTAAGTACCTGTTCTCGCGCAAGATCACCGTGCAGTACCCGGAAGAGAAGACGCCGATGTCGCCACGCTTCCGCGGCCTGCACGCCCTGCGCCGCTACCCGAACGGTGAAGAGCGCTGCATCGCCTGCAAACTGTGCGAAGCAGTCTGCCCGGCGATGGCGATCAGCATCGAATCGGAACAGCGTGACGACGGTTCGCGCCGTACCACCCGTTACGACATCGATCTGACCAAGTGCATCTTCTGCGGTTTCTGCGAAGAGTCCTGCCCGGTCGATTCCATCGTCGAAACGCACGTACTGGAATACCACGGCGAGAAACGCGGCGATCTGTACTACACGAAAGAGATGCTGCTGGCAGTTGGTGATCGCTACGAATCGCAGATCGCCGAAGCGCGCGCAGCCGACGCTCCGTACCGCTGATGCTGCGCCGGTCTAGCGACCGGCGTAACAGTGTCGCAGTCTTCAATTATGTTCGTCTCTTGGGTTAGTTATGGAATTTAAAACTGCTTTGTTCTACGCCTTCTCAGCCATTATGGTTCTGGCTGCGCTGCGCGTTATCACGGCCCGCAACCCGGTGCATGCTGCACTGTTCCTGGTGCTGGCGTTCTTCTCGGCAGCCGGCATCTGGATGCTGCTCGAAGCGGAGTTCCTCGCCATCGTGCTGGTACTCGTCTACGTCGGTGCCGTGATGGTGCTGTTCCTGTTCGTGGTGATGATGCTCGATATCGACACTGACAAGATGCGTCAGGGCTTCTGGGGCTATCTGCCACTGGCCTCGGCGATCGGCGCACTGATCGTGCTGGAAATGGCTGCCGTGCTGTGGCGCTCGTTCCTGACGTTCGACCAGCAGCCAGTCAACGCCGGTAACATCGGCGGCACCAAAGAACTGGGCCTGCTGATCTACACCAAATACATCTACGGTTTCGAAGTCGCTGCAGCAGTGCTGCTGGTGGCCATCATCGCTGCCGTGGCGCTGACCCTGCGTAAGCGCAAGGATATTAAATACTTCGACCCGGCGGAAGCGGTACGTGTGAAACGTAACGACCGTCTGCGCATCATCAAAGTGGATGCTGTCAGCAACCGCGGCGCGGCCGAAGCAGAAGTTAAGGAGGCACCATGACTTTATCGCTGGCTCACTACCTGGTTCTTGGCGCGATTCTGTTCGCGATCTCGATCGTGGGTATTTTCCTCAATCGCAAAAACATCATCGTCCTGCTGATGGCCATCGAACTGATGCTGCTGGCAGTGAACATGAACTTTATCGCGTTCTCCCATTATCTGGGTGACGCAGCCGGGCAGATCTTTGTGTTCTTCATTCTGACCGTCGCCGCTGCCGAATCGGCAATCGGCCTCGCGATTCTGGTGGTGATGTTCCGTAATCTGGACACCATCAATGTAGAAGACCTGGATAGCTTGAAGGGTTAATCCTTCGTGGCTAAGTTCTCATTCGAATAATAACGATTAAGGTTCATCATGGCGGTTACTCTTAACCCTAATCTCCTGCTTGCCATACCTCTGGCGCCGCTGGCCGGCGCCGCGATTGCGGGCTTGTTAGGAACTAAATTTTTCGGCAACGTGGTGGGGCGCAAGACCTCCCACACGGCGACCATTCTGGGCGTGCTGGTAGCATTCATTCTGTCGGCACTGACGCTGAATGACGTGATCGACGGTGCTCGCTTCAATGAGACCGTGTACAACTGGATGACGGTCGGTACGCTGAAGTTTGTGGTCGGCTTCCAGATCGATGCACTGTCGGCGAT
>JAIELO010000188.1 GCA_019752915.1 Burkholderiaceae bacterium | reverse complement strand
CTGCCATGGCCACTGACCATCTGCTGCAGCAGCGGCCCCATACGTTCTGGCGCGACCAGCCCCTTCTGGCTGGCGCGCAATTTATCGCGCAGCGCCGCGCTGTCGGCCTGTAGCACTTGCAACTGCTGACGCACTGCCTGATCTGGATCACGCCGCGCCGCCGCTGCCAGCTGACTCAGTTCGGAGTCGATCGTCGCGATCTGCTGCTGTTGCTGCTGCATGGTGTCGCGCAGACTGGCGCTGCGCCGGTATAAGGGGTCGAGCACTAGCTGGTACACCAGATAGCTGAGTGCCAGCACGGCGCACAGCACCAGCAGCAGGCGCTCGCGCAAGCTCAGCGCCATCAGCCACGCGTCCAGTTTCTTCCAGCTCGCTATCATGGTTGCACCGCCTTTCCTGCTGCCTCGGCGGGTGCCGCCTGGAGCGTGAATTCCACGTAGCGCGGTGGCGCAGCACTGGCACTGGCACTGGCAGGAGCGCTGGCGGCAGCGCTGGCGGCAGCGCTGGCCGCAGGCAGCGGCTCGTGCAACTCTAGCTGGGCAAATTTCTTGCCCCGTAACACGCTTTCATTCGACAGACCAGCCAGATAGCCGGGCAGCAGACTGGCTTTGATTGCCCGTCCCTGCAGACTAATGCTCTCGCCGTTGCCTTGAATCTGCAGTCCGGTCAGCCACAGGCCTTCGCTGGTACGCCGCGCCAGCGCCCGGAAATACGCCGAATAGCCCCGCACATCGCCGCCATGCCCCTGCTCGAGAATGGCCGCCACTTTCTGCAGATTGGCATAGCTGAGCGTCGCCTGTTCGAATTGCTGCTGCAGCGCTTCGCTCTTACGCGGTGCCACAAACGCCGTGGTGGCTGCCGCCTTGCTCGCCTCACGGGCGGTCAAGGTCGTTTTAACGGCTTCGGCCTGCTGCGCCAATGCCGCGAGTTCGCTCTGCGCCATCACCACCAGCACTGCCAGAACCAGCGCCACGCCCATGAAGGCGGCCACCAGCGCCGGACTGGTCGCATAACTTTTCTTCGGCTCGAAGGCGGGATTGAATAAATTGATCTGCTGACTCATGCCGCCTCCCCGCCGCGTAAGGCCGCGCCGATTGCGAGCAGATAACTGGTTTGCTGTGCACCATCCTGCAACTCGGGCACCTCGCTCAGATCGAGCAGCGCCGACAGGTCGAGTTGCTCCACGGGCAGATACAGGTTGGCCGCCAGATAATCACGCAAAGCGCCGTTCGCCACCGGCACCACCACCAGCTTGGCGATCGTGACGAACGAGAATTGCCGTTCAAAGTGGTCGAGCGAGCGTTGCAGCTCCAGGGTAATCCGGTCGTGCAGATTTTGCAGACGGTCTGCATCGCTATCGAGCAGCTGGTTCAGGTTGATATCCATGCGCCGCGCCAGATACAGCTCGCCACCGAAACTCACCGTCAGCAGACCGCCGTCGCCATCGAAGGACAGCAACGCCACGCCGCGCCCTTCCGGTTCCAGCAACGCGGAAATATTACGCTGTGCCATCTCGCCAATATCGATGGCATCAAGGGCGATTTTATTCTCAGAGAACAGCTGCTGATGGGGCGCCAGCAGACTGTTGCGCGCCACGACCGCAAACGCCTGCTGATTATGCGCCGAATTATTCTGGGGCGGTGGCAGCAGTGCCAGATCCAGCGTCGCATCCTCGAGCGGAAAGTCGATCATGTCCTTGACGCGCCAGCCCAGTGCAGCCTTCAGTTCGGCCGCCGGGACGTTGGGCGCTTCCACCAGCAGCAACTGATACGCCCCCGCGCCCAGCAACGTGGTGCAGCAATGATTGGGCGCATGGAGCTCGCGCGCTGCGCGGAACAGCGTTGCGCTGGGATTACCTTGTTGTGCAGCAATCGTCACCGCTCGCTGCACCCGTGGCGGCGCATCCGTACGGCGCTCAATGGCGACCGCCTGCACACCGTCAGCCGTCAAGACGAGTGCCAGCCAACCACTTTTTTTGCCTGCTTTTCCGAATAAACGCATCCGACATTCTCAAATGATTAGGTGCTGCTTTCAATAAACGCCACACATCCTTGATTATATTCAAGTTTCATGGCGAGGTTGCCGCAAATTTTCGCCGCCATCCCGGATTCATGACTTTAAATCACTAGACTGAACAAAATGAGGCCGTTTCAATACACTTCCCGCAAGAAAATCAGCGGACTGCGATACACGCCGAAGGTCACACGCCCTTGCGACGTCGGCAGCCACGTCGGGCCGGTCAGTTTGACATTGGCACCACTCTTGGCGCCGCTACTACCTGCCTTGAGTGTGGTCGTGCCGAGGCCGGAACGCATAGTCAACGTGCTGGCCGCGCCGCTTGCCAGTGCCGGGCAGGCCACCAGACAGGAGGAATAGCTGAGCGCACTGCTCATCGTGAGGCTGGTCAGACTATCGCTTGCATTGGCGCGCCACGAATAACTGGCCACGCCGCTGCGACTGGTTAGGCCGTAGTATTGTGCCGACACTTGCAAAGGCAGCGGCAATTTCGACGAACCGTAGGCATTCGGCACCAGCAAGCGACCGGCCACGACCGCCACCCCGCCCTCGACTGCGCTACTGCGCAAGGACGTCACACCATCGTTCGGCGTGCCACTCTCGCTGGCGCGCAGGTAGACCATGGTCGGCGGCACCCAGTTGTTGGCATAGGGGGCGCTGGCCAGAAACGGATTGGGCAAGGTGTACACGGGACTGGCCGTGGCACTGCCGAGATCAAAGCTGCTGGCCGCCAGACTAGCGGCACTGAGTACCGCTCCGCTGGGACTGGCAGGCGGATTGACGGTAGTAGTGCTGCCCGGCGCGGAATAGGCCGACAGCGTTACGGCTCTGGCCAGCGCACCACGATAGTTCCGCGTCGTTGCATCGAGCGTGTTTTTTGCCAGAACCTGCAGGCTGAACGGCTGTCCTGAATACGCCATGCCACTCACCGTGGCCGGGCAGCTCATACCATTCGGGTCGCACACCATCGGCGTGGTCATCACGGTATTGAAATGGTCGGGCACGAAACGCCCGACGTTGATCGGCTGGGTTTGCAAATTACCCGTACCAAGGTAGCCACCGTTCAACACCGGTGTCAGCTCGAGGATACCAACGTCTGCATAGGAAAAACTAATGCCGGTAGCCGAGCCGCCACTGAAGGCGCCGAAGCTGCCCGTAAACGGCAGCACTTCCTCGGCATCGCCGCTAACGGGCAGCATATCCACCAGGCGGGTACCGGACTGATCGCGTGCTGCGCGGGCCTCTAACACCACGGTCACCGGGGTGCTTTCCTTACCGAAGTTTGGTGCCAGCCCACCGTTGTACAGCAAGGCCTGCATCGTCAGCGGGAAGGCAGTACCGGCGGTGACAAATTTCGCGTCGGTGGCAGCGGCAGGATCGCCGGCACCATTACCAGTAGGCTGGACCAGCACCAGCCGCTCCGGGCGCTCCACGAAGGGATTACTGGTACCTAGCCTTCCGGCGCTATCACTGACCAGGAACTCGATCCGCCCTACGTCGGCATACTGGAAACGGAACACATCGGTCGAACTGGCCGTGCCCCCTTTGAACACCACATCGTTCAGACCGGTCCAGTAAGTGC
>JAIELO010000040.1 GCA_019752915.1 Burkholderiaceae bacterium | reverse complement strand
ATTTTTTGATGCAGATCAAGGACTGGGTGGACGAGAAGCACTAAGATCCGCCACTTTGCGCGCTCCTTTTCCATGCACAGCTCTCCCGAACTCCTCCTGCCCGCCGGCTCGCTGGCCAAAATGCACGCTGCCTTCGACTACGGCGCCGATGCCGTCTACGCCGGCCAGCCACGCTACAGCCTGCGCGTCCGCAATAACGACTTCTCCACCCTCGATGCCCTGCGTGAAGGAATCGACGGCGCCCACGCCCGCGGCAAGCAGTTTTTTGTGGCCAGCAATATCTTTGCCCACAATGCCAAACTGAAAACCTATCTGCGCGATATGGAACCGGTGATCGAGATGAAACCGGATGCGCTGATCATGGCCGATCCCGGTCTGATCATGATGGTGCGCGACAAATGGCCGGACGTGCCGGTGCACCTGTCGGTGCAAGCCAATGCTGTGAACTGGGCCGACGTGAAATTCTGGCACCGTATGGGGCTGACGCGGGTGATTCTGTCGCGCGAACTGTCGCTCGATGAAATCGAGGAAATCCGCCAGCAATGCCCGGAAATGGAACTCGAAGTTTTCGTCCATGGCGCGCTGTGCATCGCCTATTCGGGCCGCTGCCTGCTGTCGGGCTACTTCAACCACCGCGACCCGAATCAGGGTACTTGCACCAATTCCTGCCGTTGGGACTATCAGGTGAAGAACGCCGCCGAAGATGCGAGTGGCGACCTGAGCCGCATGGAAGTGATTCCGCTCAACTTCCAGCAGGCGATGGACGAGGCTGACAGCCGCCCGTTCTCAACGCTGCATCAGGCGCCGCGCCACCCGCTGGCCGACCGCCCTTACCTGATCGAAGAAGCGCAGCGTCCGGGCCAGCTGATGCCGATCCTCGAAGACGAGCACGGCACCTACATCATGAACTCGAAAGACTTGCGCGCCGTCGAACACGTCGAGCGTCTGGTCAAGATCGGGGTCAACTCGCTGAAAGTGGAAGGCCGCACCAAGTCGCTGTTCTACGCTGCCCGTACCGCGCAGGTGTACCGCCGCGCGATCGATGATGCAGTGGCCGGACGGCCTTTCGATATCGGCCTGCTGGGTCAGTTGCAGGGGCTGGCTAATCGTGGTTACACGGACGGCTTCTACCAGCGTCATCATACCCAGAGCCACCAGAACTATATGCGCGGCGCGTCGGAAGCTGATCGCAGCCAGTACGTGGGCGATGTGCTGAGTGTCGAAAACGGCTGGGCACGCGTAGACGTGAAAAACCGCTTCAGCGTGGGCGACAAAATCGAAGTCATGCACCCGAGTGGCAATCACGACATTACCCTGACCCGCATGCGTTCCGCTGAGGGCGAGGCGATCGAGGTCGCTCCCGGAAGCGGCCACATCGTCCAGATCGAACTGGATGCTGCTTACGAGCGCGCCCTGCTGTCGCGCTATCTGTAAGCCCCGCAGCAGTCCTGTATAGCCCATGCCAGCGCTACGCTGGTGTGCGGCAAGCTGGTCGGCAGGCTGTTTTATCCACGGGTGGATTGCCAGCGGCACGGTTTCAGGATATGGTTGCTTTTTAGTTACTTATCCAAAATACATCATGCTGCGTACCCTCGCCGGAATAGCCCTGCTCAGTCTATCGCTTACGGCCCATGCCGCTGCCAGCACGACGCAGGCGGCCAGCCCGGCATCTATTCCGGTCGAACAGTTCTTCCAGCGCCCCGAAATCAGTGGCGCTGCCATCTCGCCTAACGGCCGCTTTATCGCCCTGCGCCGCCTGTCGCCGCAGGGACGCTACATGCTGGCGATACTCGATGTCGACAGCAAAAAAATCCGGGCAGTCGCCAATTTCAAGAATGGCGATGTGGCGCTCTTCAAATGGCTCAGCGACCAGCGCCTGAGCTTCACCACCATCAACGTCGATCACGACGGTGACACCGGTCAGAGCGGCATCTTCGCCATCGACCGCGACGGCAGCGGGCGCAATTTCCTGAGTCCCACCAGCGAATTCGCGCGCTCGTTTGCCGACAGCGATCCGGTCAATCACAACTACCTGTCGGCCATCAGCATGTCCGGTTTCCCCTATGCCCGCGACGAAGATATGTTCGTTATCGCCCGCTACGTGGATGCCGAGGATCTGGTGCGCATGAGCACGCGTACCGGGCGCATCTATCCCACCAACGCACCGCGCGACACCTTCCACTGGCTAATCGATGCCGACGGCGAGCCACGCATCACCATGGCGCGGCGCGGCGACGACATTCGCAGCTATTTCCGCGACGACAAAAGCTGGCAGGAATTCGAGCGTCATCCTGCCAGCGCCGACGATGGTTTCAGACCCTTGCTGTATGCCGAAGACAAGCTGTACGTGCGCGCCCGCAATGGCCATGACGAAGCCGCCATCTACCGCTACGACATCGCCAGCAAGACTCTGCTGCAACCAGCGCTGATCGTCGCGCCGGAGTTCGATACCGATGGCTATTTCGTGGTGGGCGCACGCAAGCCGCTGGGCTTCCGCTTCAACACCGACGCCGAGAATACCGTCTGGTTTGATCCGGCCATGAAAGCCATCCAGCAGCAGGTCGACGAGCAGTTCCCCGGACTGGTCAACATCGTCTCGCGGGGCACCCGCAGCGAAACCCCGTACGTACTGGTCGACACTCACTCCGACGTGCAGAGCCATGCCTACCTGCTGTACAACACGGAGACGCGCGCCGTCGAGTTGCTGGGCAGCGCCATGCCGGACATCGACACCCAACAGATGGCCAGCATGACCATGGAGCGCTTTGCCGCGCGCGACGGCCGCAAGATACCCGTCTACCTGAGTGTGCCACGTGGCGAGCGCAAACAGCCTTACCCGACCGTGGTACTGAACGGCAGCAACCGGCTCGCCCGCAATGGCCTGTGGGAATGGAACGCCGAAGTCCAATTCCTCGCTTCACGTGGCTATGCCGTACTGCAGGTGAACCCGCGCGGCAGCATGGGCTTCGGCATGCAGCATCTGCAGGGCAACAAGGCCGACGCTGTCGCCAATGCCCAGACCGATCTGGCGGATGCCGTACAGTGGGCTGCCGCACAAGGCTATACCGATCCAGCGCGGGTCTGCGTCGCCGGGGGAGGCGACGGCGGCTATGCGGCCATGAAAGCCCTGCTCAAACAGCCGCAGGCTTTCAAATGCGGCATCAGCTGGTCGACCGTCACCCACAGCAAGGACGACCCCGACAGTGCGCGCTTCGCCGAGATCCGCCAGCCACTGCTGCTGGGCTACGACCACGACAGCCAGCGCCTCGACTACCAGCAAGGGCGTGCGCTGTACGAAGCGCTGAAAGCGAATCAGGCTCCCGTCACGTGGCTGGAATACCGTCCCGGCGTACAGGACTGGAAAACCCAGCAGCCGCGCATCGACTTCTGGCGCCAGATCGAACGCTTCCTTGCCAGCCAGATCGGGTCGCTCAAACCCTGAGTACCTGCCATAAAAAAATCCCCGCCATCGCGGGCGGGGATTGCGGGGTATGCCGCGCAGTAACGCGGCATTTTTAGTGACGTCTAGTGCCGTTTAGTGGCA
Organism: Burkholderiaceae bacterium; assembly: GCA_019752915.1. Taxonomy (GTDB): domain Bacteria; phylum Pseudomonadota; class Gammaproteobacteria; order Burkholderiales; family Burkholderiaceae_D; genus Rugamonas. The sequence goes on along the minus strand of JAIELO010000040.1, from coordinate 67 downwards.
TATAGCGGCGTCCAGTGCGTTTTAGCGGCGCTTGCTGGCACTGGCGTCGCGGGTGGCACGGAACTCG
>JAIELO010000247.1 GCA_019752915.1 Burkholderiaceae bacterium | reverse complement strand
CTGAATTCCGGCGTCACGGTGAGTAGTTCGTACAGACCGGTGCGCCCCCGGTAGCCGGTCTGGCGGCACTCTGGGCAGCCCACCGGGCGATACACCGTGGCCGGTTTGGGTAATTCCCAGCTGCCGGTCAGGCTGTGCCAGATGTCGTCGCTGATGCTGCCATCGGCTTGTTTGCAGTCGCTGCACAGGGTGCGTACCAGCCGCTGCGCCATGATGCCGATCAGGGTCGCTTCCAGCAGATAGTGGGGTACGCCCAGTTCCAGCAGGCGCATCACGGCCGAGGGCGCATCGTTGGTGTGCAGGGTCGACAGCACGAGGTGGCCGGTCAGCGCTGCCTGAATCGCCATTTCGGCGGTGGCTAAGTCGCGGATCTCGCCAACCATGATGATGTCCGGATCCTGCCGCATCAGTGCCCGCACGCCGTCGGCAAACGATAGATCAATGCCGGGCTGCACCTGCATCTGGTTAAAGGCCGGCTCCACCATCTCGATCGGGTCTTCCACAGTGCACACATTGACAGCCGTGGTGGCCAGCGCTTTCAGGGTGGTGTACAGGGTGGTGGTCTTGCCCGAGCCGGTCGGGCCGGTGACCAGAATGATGCCGTGCGGGCGCTGGGTCAACTGGTCCCAGCGCTGCGCGTCGGCAGGCGGGAAGCCCAGTTCCGGCAGCGTTTTGACCACCACTTCGGGATCGAAAATGCGCATCACCAGTTTTTCACCGAAGGCGGTCGGCAGGGTCGACAGGCGCAGTTCGATTTCCTGACCACCGGCGGTGCGGGTTTTGATGCGGCCATCCTGCGGGCGGCGCTTTTCAATCACGTCCATGCGCCCCAGCAGCTTGATGCGCGCCGTCATGGCGATCATCACCACGGCCGGCACCTGATATACCTGATGCAGCACCCCGTCGATGCGGAAGCGGATCGCTGCCAGTTCGCGCTTCGGTTCCAGATGGATGTCCGAGGCGCGCTGTTCGAAGGCATATTGCCACAGCCAGTCGACGATGTTGATCACATGCTGGTCATTGGCATCGACCTGCTTGTTACTCTTGCCCATTTCGACCAGCTGCTCGAAGTTGTTGCGCAGCGCCAGATCGTTGCCATTACTCCGGTTGGCTTTCTTGATCGATTTGGCCAGACTGAAGAACTGGGTGATGTACTGGGCGATGTCGAGCGGGTTGGCGATCACGCGGCGGATGCTGCGCCGTGATAGCTTGGCGATCTCGGCTTCCCATTCGGTGGCATAGGGATCGGCGGTGGCCACCAGCAAGGTGTCAGCAGTGATTTCCAGTGGCAGGATGTTGAAGCGCGCCGCATAGCTGGCCGACATCACATCGGCCACCCGGGTGAAGTCGACCTTGAGCGGATCGATGCGGGTAAAGGCCAGACCGCAGCGCGCGGCCAGCCATTCGCACAGCAAATCGAGCGTGAGCATTTTATGGGGCGGGCGGGCCGACAGGATCTTGCTGTGAGCAATCGCGCACAGCGGGTGCATGCCGCCCACCGCATTTTTCAGGATGCCCTGACTATGGGCATACATCTCCTTGACCTCGGTCTTGCGGATCATGCCATCGGCCAGCAGCCAGCTGTACAGCTGTTGCAGATCGAGTGGCGCCGCTGGCGTGTGGGCAGGGCTGGGAGCAGATGCAGAGGCAGAATCAGGAGTTGCAGACATCGGGCGCCACTTTCAAAAGTAATCAGGTCGCTGCCAGACCTTTAACCCAGCTTTGGGCTGGCAGTTTGGTGGCCGCCTTGATCTCGGCGGCGCGCGCCTCGAGCGCGGCAATATCGAGCGGTCGCTTGCGCTTGAAGGCAATCGCGATCACGTTACCATCATGCACGGGTGGCAGGCAAATGACTTGCTCGAAGGCGAATTTAATCGCCTTGGTGTTGCGCGCGTAACTAGGGTGGTCACCAAACAGGTTGACGGTCATGATGCCATCGTCTGTCAGGCAGGCTGCGCAGGACTGATAGAACTCGGCCGTGTCCAGCACGGGGCCGCGGGCGGTGGCGTCGTACAGGTCGACTTGCAGCGCGTCGAGCGTGCCGAGGTTGTCGGCATCGTTGACATAGTCCAACGCATCCATTTCCAGCACCTGCAGGCGGGCGTCGTTCGGCGGCAGCTTGAACATCGACTCGCAGATCGTGATCACGGCCGGATTCAGTTCGACGGCCGTGACGCGTGCTTGCGGGAAGCTGGTGTAGCAGAATTTGGTCAGGGTGGCGGTACCCAGACCGAGCTGGGCAACGTGGCGCGGTTCTGGCTGCCATAGCATCCAGGCCATCATCTGCTGGGCATATTCGAGTTCTGGCCAGTTAGGCTTGCGGATGCGCATGGCGCCCTGTACCCACTCCGTACCGAAGTGCAGATAACGTACGCCATCCTGTTCCGACAAGGTCACTGGCGCATATTTGGGTTTGCGCGCAGGGCGGGAGGATTCTACTTGTTCGATGGATTTACGTTTGATGAGCATGGCGAGGAGGGGATCAGTTGAACTGGCATTATCCCGCGATGCTCTAGATCAAGGCAAGCCTGAATCACGCTAAGCCTGAAGCAATGCCAGCCTGAAAACAGCACTGCCGGTCAGGAGACCGGCAGTGCAGGATGGTAATACGGAGCAGATTAGCGCTGCGCAGGTTCCAGAATCACGCGCAGACGCACGCGCTCGCCCGGATCGTAGGACATGATGCTGGTGTAGTTGCGACCACGGTAATCGTAGGTGACTTCGTAGCCGGAGGTACGCGATTCCCAGTGATCGACGGTGCGGCACTGTTTTACCTGCTGTTCCTGCACGCCGCCGCTGGAAGGCGTATTGGCGTTGTCGACCCGGTCACCGACCAGCGCGCCAGCGATGGCGCCGGCTGCCGTGGCCACCGAGCGACCGGTGCCGCCGCCGACCTGATTACCGGCCAGACCGCCAATCAGGCCGCCCACGATGGCGCCGCCGACGCCGCGCTGTGGCGCAGGCTGCTGAACCTGCACGTATTCGGTACGGCATTCCTGACGCGGGCGGTTAATCTGTTCGACTTGCGGGGTCACTCGAACCACGCGGCCGAAATCTTCAAAATCGGCAGCTTGAGCGGTGAAAGGCAGGGCGCCCACGCACAGGATGGAAGCGATCAATTTGGCTTGCAAGTTCATTTGGTAACCTCGTTTCAATTTGAATGTCTTATCAGGGATTCTGATATTGCATGGTGAGTATGGTACCCCTAGCACAGGGGGACAACCAGTGCAGATTAGGTATCTATGGCAACAAATTGTAACATCGCCCCTGTTTAAGCCGCGCCGCCCTGCAAAGGGAGGAAATGTGCCGAAAGCGCTCTAAAACCCCCACAAAATGTTCTGTTTTTAACAAATATTGCGCTGGGAACCACATTCAAGTTGATCTGGATGGAACAACACGTTACCCTAATATCTGGTTGGGATTCGAGAAACACAGGAAGCAGCCGCGGCCAGCGCCGACCCGTTTGCCGTGTACAGTGCACAGGTGCTCAAATTATTTACTCATTAATTCACAAGCTAGGCACTCCCGACAAAAAAGTGGACACACCTTACATGCCAGGTCTACCCGAAGGCCCCGTGAGTTTGTTAATGACCGTGCCGGCCAATCTGGTGCAATCGATAC
>JAIELO010000016.1 GCA_019752915.1 Burkholderiaceae bacterium | reverse complement strand
GATGCTGTTCCCGCTATGGCCCCTGATGGCGCTGATGCCTCCGATGTCTGCTGCTGCTGCTCCTGCTCCTGCTCCTGCTGCAACGGCGGTGCAGCCGATCCAGCTCTTTCCGCTGGCCGATGTGCGGCTCGGCGAGAGTCCGTTTCTGGACGCCCAGCGTACCGATTTGCGCTACATGCTGGAGATGGAGCCGGACCGGCTGCTAGCGCCATTCCTGCGCGAAGCCGGTTTGCCACCTAAGCAGCCTAGTTATGGTAACTGGGAGTCGAGCGGGCTCGATGGCCATCTTGGTGGTCATTACCTGTCTGCGCTGGCGCTGATGTTTGCTTCGACCGGCGACGCGGAAGTGCTGCGTCGGCTGAACTATTTTGTGGCCGAACTCAAACGCTGCCAGCAGCAGAACGGTAATGGCTATCTCGGCGGCATCCCTGAGGGCAGCAGTGCATGGCAGGGCATCGCACGCGGCGAACTCCACGCCGATAATTTTTCCGTCAATGGCAAATGGGTGCCCTGGTATAACCTGCACAAGGTCTATGCCGGTCTGCGTGACGCCTACCATTACGCTGGCAACACCGAGGCGCGCGACATGCTGATTGCCTTGTCCGACTGGGCGCTGGAACTGACCAGCCATCTGAACGAAGCGCAGATGCAGGCCATGCTGCGCAGCGAACATGGCGGCATGAACGAAGTGCTGGCCGATGTCGCCCAGATGACGGGGCAGAAAAAATACATGGACCTGGCGATTCGCTTCTCGCACCAGGCCATCTTGCAGCCACTGGAAAAGGGCAAGGACCAGCTTACCGGCTTGCACGCAAACACGCAGATTCCCAAGGTGATCGGCTTCAAGCGCATCGGCGATATGACCGGCCGCCGCGATTGGCAGCAGGCCGCGCAGTTCTTCTGGCAGACCGTTCACGATCACCGCACCGTCGCCATCGGCGGCAACAGCGTCAAGGAGCACTTCCACGACGACAGGGACTTCTCGTCCATGGTCGACGAGGTGGAAGGCCCGGAGACCTGCAATACCTACAATATGCTCAAGCTCACCGAGTTGCTGTTCCTCGGCGACGCCAAAGGCAGCTACACCGATTACTACGAGCGCGCGCTGTACAACCATATTCTGTCCTCGCAGCGACCGGAGAGCGGCGGCTTCGTGTACTTCACGCCGATGCGTCCGAACCACTACCGCGTGTATTCGCAGGCGGATAAGGGCATGTGGTGCTGTGTCGGCTCCGGTATCGAGAGCCACGCCAAGTATGGCGAATTCATTTACGCCCATCGTGGCGACAGCCTGTACGTGAATCTGTTTATTCCGTCCACGCTGACCTGGCGCCAGAAAGGCGTGACCATCACCCAGTCTGGCAGCTTCCCTGACGAGGAGCGTAGCACGCTGCGCATCGGTGGCGCGGCGAAGTTCACACTGCGGGTGCGCTATCCGGCATGGGTGGCAGCCGGTGCGCTCGAGCTGCGCGTCAACGGCAAACCGGTTTCCGCCCGCATGGACGCCAACCACTACCTTAGCTTGTCACGCCAGTGGCACGATGGCGATCAGGTGGAAATACGTCTGCCGATGACGACGCGTCTCGAGCAGATGCCGGATAAGTCCAACTACTACGCGGTGCTACACGGCCCGGTGGTACTGGCCGCCAAAACCCGGCCATTCGCTAATGAGCAGCTGAATTTCTTTGCCGATGACTCGCGCATGGGGCATGTGGCGCAGGGGCCGGTCTGCCCGCTGGAAGCGGCGCCGATGCTGGTGAGCGACACCCGCGACTTCATGCAGCGCTTCCGTCCCGTAGCAGGGCGGCCACTGACCTTTACTGCGCCCGGTCTGGTGCAGGGCGGAGCGGGCGGCGATCCGGAGTTCATTCCCTTCTACCGTCTGCATGATGCCCGGTACATGCTGTACTGGCAGTACGCCACCCCGGCGAATCTGGCAGTCTTGCAGACGCAAGCGGGCCAGAACGAGGCGGCGCGGCTGGCACTGGATGCGCGCACGATCGATCAGGTGGCGCCGGGCGAGCAGCAGCCGGAGTCCGATCACGCATTCCGTGGCGAGGGGGCGGATGCCGGTCTGAATCAGGGGCGGCACTGGCGCCATGCGACGGGCTGGTTCAGCTATGTGCTGACGGATGCGAAAAAAGAAGCGCGTACTTTACGACTGATCTATGCGCGGCAGGATGCCGGGCGGCGCTTCGATATCCGCATCAATGGCCATTTGCTGGCTGAAGTGAAGCTGGACGGGGGCGCGACTGCCACGCAGCCGGAGTTCTACGCGAGCGATTACGAGATTCCGGCAGACTGGCTGGCGGGCGACAAACTGACCGTGCGCTTCGAGGCGCGTGAAGGTTCGCTGGCGGGTGGACTATATGGTTTGCGACTGCTGCGCTGATATTCGTTTGGGTATCAAAGTATCCAAAAATGTGATTGGATAGATATTTGTGTTTCTCATAGTATTGGAGCCAGAAGATACATAAAAAACCATCTGGAGACTTTACTATGCAATCCAATCGCAGAACCCTGCTGGCGGCGGTATGCCTGACTGCCGGCCTGGCCGCCATCGGCGCAAGCCCCATGGCCATGGCCGCCAAACCGCTGGTGATCGGCTTCTCGCAAGTCGGCGCCGAGAGCGAATGGCGCACCGCCAATACCGTCTCGATCAAGGACGCCGCAAAAAAAGACGGCGTCACCCTGAAATTTGCTGACGCCCAGCAGAAGCAGGAAAATCAGGTCAAGGCGATCCGTTCTTTCATCGCCCAGCGCGTTGACCTGATCGCTTTTTCGCCGGTGGTGGAGTCGGGCTGGGATACCGTGCTGCGTGAAGCGAAGGCCGCCAAGATTCCCGTGGTGCTGACTGACCGTGCCGTCAATGTCAGCGATCCTTCCCTGTATGTGACCTTCATCGGCTCCGACTTCGTCGAAGAAGGCCGGCGCGCTGGCCGCTGGTTACTCGAGCGCGCTGCCAAAACGCCGAATGCCACGCTCAATATCGTTGAACTGCAAGGTACCGTTGGTTCGGCACCGGCGCTGGACCGCAAGAAGGGCTTCGAGGAAGTCATCGCCGGGAATGCGAAGTTGAAGGTGATCCGCTCGCAGACCGGAGACTTTACGCGCGCCAAGGGCAAGGAAGTGATGGAAGCGTTCCTGAAAGCCGAGGGCAAGAAGATCAACGTGCTGTATGCGCACAACGACGACATGGCGATTGGCGCGATTCAGGCAATCGAAGAAGCCGGGCTGAAACCGGGCAAGGATATTGTGGTGATCTCGATCGACGGTGTGAAGGGCGCATTCGAAGCCATGATCGCCGGTAAGCTTAACGTCACTGTGGAATGCAGCCCGCTGCTTGGCCCTCAGCTGATGCAGCTGGCGCGCGATATCGTGGCGGGCAAGCCGGTACCACGCCGTATCACGACCGTGGAAGGTGTCTTCCCCGCCGAAGTCGCCGCCAAAGAATTCCCGAACCGTAAATACTGACACCATGAGTACATTGAATTCTGCGCCAGCGCCAGTGCCAGCACCGGTGCTGGAGCTGCGCGGCATCAGCAAAGCGTTTACCGGTGTGCAGGCTTTGAACGGCGTCTCGCTCAAGCTCTATCCCGGCGAAGTCCACACGCTGATGGGAC